>JALYJX010000271.1 GCA_030775065.1 Gemmatimonadota bacterium
ATCGCTGGGCTGATAGTTGTCGGTGACCAAAGCATCTGCGCGCATGGCGAGATACCGCCGGAGCCCCGCGTCCTCGGCGAGAACGGCAGCCTCCCGCAGCTTTGCCGCTGCGACCTCATTGTGCGTCTTGAACACGACATTGTATGGCACCGCTTCAAGCCCGCCTCCCGCGGCCCGGCGCACCATGGTGTAAAGACTCTTCAACGAATCCGCGCGCGCAGCGGGCCCCTTCGTGGCGGCGGAATCGAACTCGGCCTTGGTGATTTCATGTGGATAGAGGTTCGCTCCGGGCGGGCGCGCACCCACGCCGGGAACGAAGGGCGCGTTGTTGTCGAGCCGGTCCCACGGGCCGTAGTTGATGTCGATGAATTGTTTCATCCGGGCATCATTGACGGAGGCGATCAGTGAATCGCGATTCCCATAAGACTGAATCCAGTAAATGGAATCCATCGCCTGCGCCGCCTGGATGAGGAGCGGGATCATCTGGCGCTCCTTGAGAGTGAGCGGCGCCGTATCCGCGACGAGCGCGACAGTCGTGTACTTCGCCATCCTGTCGGCCACCGACTGCGTGGCACCGCTGGAATCACGCGCAGAATCCGCAGACCCCGTTGAAGCGCCCTGCTCGAGACAGCTTGCCGAGACCGCGACAAAGGCGAGCGCTGCTGCGGTGAGGATCCGATGCGACATGTTTCTCTCTCCAGGAAAACTGCGCGAGAAAGCGAGAACACCCGACACCGATTTCGGGTGGATAGTTCGAATGAAAATCGGCTGCGGCCAGGTTGACACGCGCATGTTCCGCGCCGTACCCTAAGGCTCAACCCTGAGCCGACACGAGCCATGTCCACGACCCGCCGCGACTTCCTCAAATCCTCAGCCGCTGCAGCCGCCATACTCGGCTCACGAGCTGCCCTTGGCCAGCCGTTATCAGCCACTTCACTCGTGGCGCCAAGCACCGACGCTTACATCGAAGACCTCGCAATGGAGGCGCTGAATGCCGCCAAGGCCGCGGGCGCTACGTACGCCGACGTTCGCATCGGACGGTACCGGCGCCAGTCCATCACCACGCGCGAGCGGCAGATCACGGGCGTGAGCGACAACGAGTCGTATGGGATAGGAGTTCGCACCCTGGTAGGCGGAGCCTGGGGCTTTGCGGCAACCGCAACCATGACTCCGGCTGGCGCGCAACAGGCGGCGCAGCAGGCAGTGCGTCTCTCACGCGCCGCAAAGTCGGTGCAGAAGAAACCGGTCGAGCTCGCGCCCACTCCGGCCGTGAACGGAACCTGGCGCACGCCAGTCACGCGTGATCCGGTGGACGTCCCAATCGAAGAGAAGGTCGCACTGCTTCTCGCCGCGAACGCCGCCGCGATGAAGGTGCCGAAGATTCGTTTCGCTACATCTGGCCTGCAGGCCCTGCGCGAAGAGAAGACTCTCGCAACCACCGACGGCACGCTCATCACGCAGACGTACGTGCGCGTCAATCCATCGTTCACCGCAACAGCGCTTGGAGACGGCGACTTCCAGAGCTACACCGAGGAGCTCGCTCCGCGGTCCTCTGGCTGGGAGTACATCCAGTCACTCGACATGCCGGGCAACGGAGAGCGATGGGGATCGCTTGCGGCGGAGAAGCTCACGGCCCGCTCGGTCGAGGTTGGCCGCTACGATCTCATTCTCGACCCGACGAATCTCTGGCTTACGATTCATGAATCCATCGGGCATCCGACCGAGCTCGACCGCGCCGTGGGATACGAGGCGAATTACGCCGGTACGAGCTTCGTCGCACCGCCGGAGAAGATGATCAACAAGCTCAAGTACGGGTCGCCAATAATGAACGTGCAGGCCGATCGTACGCAGGAAGGCTCGCTGTCGCGCACCATGTGGGACGACGAAGGCGTTCCGGCGGACAAGTGGCTGCTGATCGAGAAAGGAATCTTCAAGGATTACCAGACAACGAGAGAGCAGGCTGCGTGGATTGCGGCGCTCACCGGAGTGAAACGGTCGCATGGATGCTCCTTCGCGGACTCATGGTCGAGCGTTCAGTTCCAGCGGATGCCCAACGTCTCGCTGATGCCGGGTGACAAGGACATCGGCCTCGACGACATTGTCGCCGCCACGGAGCGCGGGATCGTCGTGAAGAACCGCGGCTCATGGTCCATCGACCACCAGCGGTACAACTTCCAGTTCTCCGGCCAGGCTTTCTACGAGGTGAGGAACGGGAAGATCACGGGAATGCTCAAGGACGTCGCCTATCAGGCGCGCACGCCGGATTTCTGGAACAGCATGGACATGATCGGCGGGCCTAAGAGCTACTGGCTCGGCGGTTCGTTCAACGATGGAAAGGGTGAGCCGGGCCAATCGAATTCCGTGTCGCACGGATGCGTCCCCGCGCGCTTCAAGCAGGTGAACATCGTGAACACCGGGAGGACGGCATGAGCCCACGCAGTCTTTATGGTCGCGCGTCGACGGCGGCCGCGGCGGCCCTGCTCTCGCGCGATCAGGCGAAGGCGTTAGCCGATCGGATTCTGGCGATGGGCAAGGCCGACGAGACGCGCGTGAACATCGCGAGCGACTGGACCGGCAACACGCGATTCGCCGGCGGAGAGATCACGACGTCGGGAGAGACGAACGATGCGACGATAACGGTAACGAGCACGGTCGGAAAACGGCGCGCCTCGGCCACCACGAATGTCGTTGACGACGAGTCATTGAAGCGAACGGTCGACCTGGCGGAGCGGCTCGCGAAGCTGGCTCCTGAAGACCCTGAAGTGATGCCTGAGCTGGGGCCGCAAACCTACTCTCCGGTAACAGGTTACATCGACCGCACGGCCGACCTCGGGCCTGAGGCCAGAGCGGCCGCAACAAAGCGCGTGATCGATCAGGCGGCCTCGGCTGGCACCGCACTCGGAAGTCTGTTCGTCGCCGGTTATCTCGAAGCCAACGCGCTCTCGCGGGCAATCGCGACAACGAAAGGATTGTTCGCCTATCATCGCTCGACCGACGCGAATCTGTCGGCAACCGTAAGGACACCCGACGGCACCGGCTCCGGCTGGGCATCAGCTGGTGCGCGCGACTGGCAGAACATCAACGCGGCAGCACTCGGCTCACGCGCGGCGCAGAAGGCTGTCGCATCGCGAAATCCAACAGCCATCGAGCCCGGCGCGTATACGGTCGTGCTCGAGCCTCAGGCAGTCGCCGATCTCGTACCCCTGTTGAGTGGCGCATTCAACGCGCGCACAGCCGACGAGGGACGAAGTCCGTTCTCCAAGCGAGGGGGCGGGACGAAGCTCGGTGAGAAAATCGTCGACGAGCGAGTGACGATTTATTCCGATCCGACTGACGCCGATCTGCTGGCACAGCCGTTCGACGCTGAAGGTCTTCCTCTCAAGCGCAACGTCTGGATCGAGAACGGCGTGCTGAAGAATCTTTCGTACTCGAGATTCTGGGCGCAGAAGCAGGGCAAGCAGCCGACGGGTGGCGGCGGTGGCGGAGGTGGAGGCGGCGGCGGGTTCGGTGGATTTCCGGGCGGTCTCAAGATGATGGGCGGCAGCAAGTCCACGGACGATTTGATTGCGAGCACAGACCGCGGAATTCTGGTCACGCACTTTTTCTACATTCGCTTTCTCGATCCCCGCACAGTGCTGCTCACGGGTTTGACCCGCGACGGGACGTTCCTCATCGAGAACGGAAAGGTCACGCGCAGTCTCAAGAATTTCAGGTGGAACGAGAGCCCGCTGTTCATGCTCAACAAGCTCGATGATATCGGCCGCGCCGAGCCGACCGCGGCTGGTCAGGTTATGCCGAGCATCAAGGCAAGGGATTTCACGTTTACGTCTCTCTCCGACGCAGTGTAACGGACAAACCGGAAACGAGGATACGATGGAAAACGACGATCGCCAGATTGGGCATGTAGTCACGAGACGCGAAGCAATCATTCTGCTCAGCGCGGCCGGTGCATCATTGATCGCGGGATGCTCAAGCGGACAAACCTCGGCGGCGGCAGCGAATGAGACGGCGGACGCATCGAATCCGCGAACGGCAAATGCGTCGTCGGGTGGGCCGCCGCAGGGTTGCGTCGTGCGGCCGGCGCAGACCGAGGGTCCCTACTTCGTGGATGAGAAGCTCAACCGGTCGGACATTCGCTCAGATCCATCGGACGGGTCAGTCAGGCAAGGCGTTCCCCTCGAGGTTACGTTCGCGGTGTCGCAGCTCGGCAAAGGCACCTGCACGCCGGTGGCGGGCGCTGTTGTCGACGTGTGGCATTGCGATGCGGCGGGGGTCTACTCCGACGTGCAGGACCCGAGCTTCGACACACGCGGCAAGAAATACCTGCGCGGCTATCAGGTGACGGACGCCGCCGGGCGTGCGAAGTTCACGACGATTTATCCCGGCTGGTATCAGGGGCGCGCGGTGCACATTCATTTCACCGTCCGCACCAATCCCGGGGCGGCGGCCGCACACCAGTTCACGTCGCAGATCTATTTCGAGGACGCCGTCAACGACAAGGTTTTCTCGAAGCCACCGTATGCTCCGGCGCAGGAGCGTATGAGGAATGGACGGGACGGAATCTTTCGACGCGGCGGCGCTGCATTGATTCTCCCGGTAACCGAGGCAGGAAGCGGTTATGCCGGGACGTTCGACATTGCGCTCGACGTGGCGTGAGAAGTCTGTCGCGACTGGGCCCAACGACTTCACGACATTGCGAAACAGTGTCGGGGAAACCGACGTAGATTGGGGACGGTGTATTTTCTGATGTTCACGAGCGCGCATCTCCCGGAAAGCTGATGATCCAGGATCAGGCACCGACCCACCCCACGCTCCCGACTACCCCGGTTCTGGCTCCCTCGCAGATCACTGTCACGGGGCTGCCCTCCGGACCGTCCGCGATCTATCGCGGGTTTCGCGCGCAACGCGAGGAGCTCGGCGATCAGCTGAACAGTCTGCAGGATACGCGCGATGAGCTGGCGCGGGAGCTTTTGCAGGTGCCGGCTGGCACACCCGGTCGAACCGGCATCGAGCAGCGGATCACGGCGCTGGACGAGCGCATCGCGGCGATGGACAAGCAGATCGCCGAAGCCGACGCTCAGGTCGCGAAGGCCGCGTCGGTGCCGGGCGCGATCGTCGAGCCTCCCCGCATCGTCAGGAACGGCCCGCCCGAGGAAGCATTCATCGTGGGCATGGTATTCATCTTTGTCGTGCTGCTTCCCCTCACGATCGCATACTCGCGCCGCATCTGGCGCCGCGGCGGAACGGTGATCGCTGCGTTTCCGAAGGAGATTTCGGAGCGGCTCGGACGGCTCGAGCAGGCGGCCGAGGCGACAGCGTTGGAAGTCGAGCGCATCGGCGAGGGGCAGCGATTTCTCACGCGCCTCTTCACGGAGGGACCACAGGCACGCGCTCTTGGCGCGAGCTCTTCGGGCGGCGGAAGCATGGTCGAGCGCAAGCCCAGTGATGCAGGGCCGACGAGCGCTCCCACCAGCCAGGC
>JALYJX010000272.1 GCA_030775065.1 Gemmatimonadota bacterium
CGCCGACACTGTGCGCCGAGCGCCGGCGAATGTCTGGCCCCAGAAGCCGTTCGTCGTGACTGTCGTCGCAAGTCCGCACTTCCTTGCAAGCGACATCAGACGCAGCACGAGATCCTCCCGCAGCATCGGCTCGCCGCCGGTGAAAACGATCGCGCGCACCCCCGCGTCCGCCGCTTCGGTAATAAGCTCCTCGAGCTCATGCTCTGCCGGCTGTGAGCGAATGGCGGGCCCGCTCTCGACGCTGCAGTGGGCGCAGGTCATGTTGCATCGCCGCGTAACCATCACGGCGATGTTGCGTGCAACCGGTGGCTCGACAGTCGCCGTCGTCACTCTTCGAGGCACACCAGCCGGTTAACCGTCGCTACCATCTCCGGGAGCTCGGCACGTGGCAGGTCCCACGCGGGCGTCTCAGTCATCAGCTCCGCCACAGGCGCCAGTGCCGAGGAGAAGGAGCGTATTCTTACGAGGTTGGTGTAAGGCAGTAGCGCGAGAGCCGCGTGCGCCGGAGTCAGCCGCTGCGCCTTCGTCCCTGCTGCCGCGCCGCTGCGCTTGAGGAAGAAAATCGCGCTGAGCTCGACCTCTTTCGGCTCACCGCCGTCGACGTGCATCGGCTGAAACAGCCAGCCGTACTCGTGCCTGAAGTATCCCTTCGTCCCGGCAATGCTGCTCCACAATGCTTCGCCGAACAGTGGCCTGCTTTCATTGCGGAGCGACACTCTCCGTGGGCCTGGTATCGCGCTCCGTCCCGCTGCGACGATGGTGAGATCATCGCAGAGAAATTCCCAGCCGCTCTGCCACAGCCCCGCTGCCAGCGTCGATTTGCCCGAGTGCGACGGCCCGACGACGGCAACGCTCTTCCCCGCCCGATGGAGCAGCGCAGCGTGGAAGGAGAGCAGATGATCGCAGGCGGTGACGATTTGCGAGACTGCCGCGTATTCCACGACTGCAACCGCGTGCTTGACATTCAATATTTTTTTGTGTGTGCTGCCGTCGGGCATTGGGGGCCGCGGACTGACGACTATCCCGTCGTCGGTCCACTGTGCATCGAACCTTTCGAGAACATCCGCGCCTGCGGATGGACGCCACGGGCTGAACACATGACGAGCTTCGTCGAGTATGTCCTCGTCCGGTGACCGCAGCTCGAACGCTACCGGCCCGCTGCCCCAGCTAACGGGGCGCACTGCGTCAGCCGACTGGTGTGACGGTGTCGGTGACCCCAGCGTACTGAACTTCACGCGCGAGATCTTCGGGGGTCAGCGCTGACTCGATCCTCGGCGCCTCGTACTCGGTGTGCTCGTCCGTCTGCTCGCTCGGTTGCTCGATCTCTTCTTCGGGATTCATTGTGACAAACCTCGGGCATCGCGTGAACGTGAAAACCCCGGTGTTCTCGTCGGCTATACGGCCAACAAGTCGCGCAACCGTGATTGTACTGTTGCGGGTAAAGTCCTGCAACATCTGTAGCCCCCTACCTGCCGATCCACCAGGTTCCCTTCACCACGAACACGTTCTGGGGCTGAACGTTCCACAGCTCGTCGAAGTCGTGCGAGAAATCGAACTCGCCCGAGGGAATCGAGCCGGAGCGGCTCTGCTGCCACACGAAGAACAACGCCGACCCCGGACGATATTCCCAGCGCACCACCGCATTGCCGCGCAGCGAGCGGCGGTTGAAATCGCGCTCGCCGAAGCTGAACAGCGGCGCCGGCCCCGCCGCATCCGGGTCGACCGAGTAGACGCCCGATTCGCTGCGGGAGATCGTGCCGATGTCGCGTCCGTACACATTGAACTCGAATTGTCGAGGACGCTCGAATTCCTTGTAGTCCTGGAAATCAGCAGCCGCAAGCAGCGGCTGCATGAAGAGCTGAAGCGACAGCGCGGGTGTAAACGTCCAGTCGACACGTGTCACCAGCGCGAGCTGCCGCTGGTTGAGCGTCGCGAATACGTAGCGAGCACCATACGTGTCGGTCGCCAGGGGATCGGTCACACGGGTGACGAATTGAGCCATCGCGTGCGTGCGCGTGAAGTTGGGAGAGAACGACACGCGCAGAGCAGTCGTCGGACGCAGTGTCGTGTATGGGCTGATGGTCACCCCCCTTCCACCAGCCTTGTTCCACGAATAATTCGAATAGACGCCGTAGGTGTAGCGCTTTCGCCTGTCCGAGTTGATCTCGGTCTGCACCCCACCGCCGGACACAACCCGCGCCACCGGCCCTCCACGCGTCAGCCCCGGGTTGAACACCGGAGGACGCCAGTCCATCCGGAAGAAAATATTCCAGAAGTTGGGCAGCTCGGCGACGCTGATCGACCCGACGCCGTTGAATTTCATGTTGCCGTCGAAGTCCCACGTCGGATTCCAGAACAGGTACTGTGCCCAGTTGCGCGCGAGCCTGCCTGGCTTGCTCTCCTCGTACGCGATGAGAGGCGCGATGCCCCGCATGTCCGTCTCGCCCAGAAACCCCGACTCGTTGATCTCGAATCCCGGGTTGTATTCCTGATACGTCAGCGTTCCCTTCCAGTGCAGCCCTGACAGCTTCGCCAGCGTCATCTCGGCGACGTATCCCGTGAGCGAAGTTTTTGTCGGATCGCGCCGGTAGTTCTCCTTGTCCGGACGCTGGTAGTAGCGCGCGGGCGAGAGCTGAAGCGCGTCTATCGCTTCCGCGCTTCCGACGTTGTGGCTGGCGACGAACGCCCCGTCGAATGCCCAGCGGCGATTGGACCAGGCGTGGTTCCAGTCGAATCCGCCTACGTAGGCCGCCTTGCGGAAGAGCGGCTCGAGCGCCGGCTCGTCGAGCCTGCGGTTCACTGCCGTTGCGGCTGCTCCGATCGTGGTGTTGCCGCCTCGCAGATCACGCTTGAGGCGCGCCATGAAAAAATTCGCGAGAGGCTCGACGGTCGCGGTTTGATCAAGACCCGCGGTGTTCCGGAACCGCGCCTCCTCCCGCATGGTGACCGCGTCGAGAACCCCGATCGACCATCCCCCTCTTGTGCGACCGGTGAGCTTTGCGGCTCCCGCAATCGTCGTCTCTAGCGGTGCGTCGACGAACGTTACGTCAGACCCGCTGATGAAGCGCTGCGGCTGGCGGCCGATGCGGCGTGAGTGCAGGAAACTGTATCCGTTGGATGCGTTCTGCGTCCGCATGCTTCCGAAGCTGAATATGCTCGAGCCCTCCACGAAGAACGGCCTGCGCCGGGGAAAAATGTCTCGAACGCGGAGAGGTTCACCACAGCCGGGTCCACCTCCACCTGGCCGAAATCGGGATTGAATGTGGCGTCGAGCGTGAAGTTGCTGGTGATTCCGAGCTTCACGTCCAGACCGGCGCCCGGCGCGATGTTGTTCTTCTCGCGGAACGGATCATTGGGTGACACCGACGGATTCTCGTTCTTTGCGAGAACGTAGGGCACGAGCTCGATGCGCTTTGTGGAAGGAAGGTCGCCGAGGCCCGTGAGGTGACCAAACCGGTGAATTCCACCCTGCTCGGTCTTGGGCGTGTACGAGAAAAAATCCAGCTCACCCTTGCGGGCGATCTTGCGCGTGAGCTGAATGCCCCAGGTTCGGTCACTCTGATTGCGGTCGTACCGCAGCTGCGACAATGGAATCCGAAACTCGGCGGTCCAGCCGAGTGAATCGATCGTCGCGCTACCCTCCCAGACAGGATCCCACGACGCGTCCTGGTTGCCCGATGGGCTCATGGTAGCGTCGCGTCGCGCACCGTCCGGAGAGAGCCGGAAGATCACGCCACTCAGGTGGTCGTGATAGCTGTCGAGCATCAGCTCGACCAGATCTCCCTCGATGGACTCGTCGCGCCGCGCAAGCTGCGACTGAATCTTCTGCGGCTCTTTGTCGAAGAGTCGCATGCCGACGTAAAGCGCATCCCCGTCAACGAGGATGCGCGCCTCGGTTCGCTCCGATGCCGGCTGACCCTCGGTGGGGTCGAGCTGGATGAACTCAGTGACGGGTGTCGCCGCCTGCCAAGCTGCTTCGTCCAGACGCCCGTCGATGTTCACGGGTCCGGAGCGCGTCACAGCCGTTGCGGCGGGCGCCTGGGCGTGGGGAATCAAAACTGGTCGCCCGCCTGTGGGGGCTGCCGGTGCAGGCTGTTGCGCGCCCACGACCAGACCCGGGAAGGAGGAAAGAAAAAGTACTCGAACAAGAAGTCGCCGCATGACTTTCTAAAGTGAGGAGGATACGAGTAGGACGGACTGGCGGGCTCAGGGTTTGACAATCCATGGATGGAAAGCGTTTGATTCGCCGCAGTCCTGGATGTCGTCGACCTCTATTCGATACTGGAGTAGAAGGCGTCCGGTTTCAGTGAGATGGACACCTTCCGCAGTCTTTGAGCGGTCGCGGCGACTCTCAGGGCTCCATTGCGGCGAGGCGAAGCTCCCGGAACATCGTCGCCAGAACGGGAAGCTGATGATTCGCGTTGAGCCCGCTCGGGTTCGGCAGCACCCACAAGCCGGCGGGGCCAATCCGCTCCGGCTGTCGGCCGACGATCGCTCGCGGTCGGCCGAACGCCGCGCGGTAGGCGCCGAGACCGACTACGGCAACCCATCGCGGTTTGTAGCGTCGCACTTTTCGCTCGAGCGCGCGACGTCCCGCGACAAACTCTTCATCGCTCAGCTCGGCTGCAGTGGCTGTTGCTCGCCGAACGAGCGCCGTTACGCCATATCCCGCTTCGAGCAACAGGTGGTCTTCCCATGGAGCCAGAACACGCTCGGTGAACCCTCCGGCATGAAGCGCAGGCCAGAAGCGATTTCCGGGACGCGCGAAATGCAACCCCGTCGCACCGGAGTACAGGCCGGGGTTGATCCCGCAGAAGAGAATGGAGAGACCTGGCGCGATAAGATCGCGGACCGTCCGCCCCGCCGCCCTGCGGACCTCTTCTGCTGTCGGCCGCCATGGCGCTGAGTCTTTGGGAGTAGTCATCGAAGATTGTTGTAGGCCTGCGCTTGTGCACAAAGGTCGTTGCAGGCAACGGCCCGCGAGCTTATTCTCTTTCCTTATTCGGCTCAGGATCCACCATCCATGACGTTTTTGCACACGGCGGAACACACTCCGCCGCACGCGATGACCCGCATGCACAGGCTGCTGGCGGTTCTCGCATCGACGCTCCCTCTAACCGGCATAGGAGCACAGGCTCACGACAACCGGCTCGTGGTAGCCGGTGGCGCCCCGCCGGCTGCCTTGTCTGCTCCTCCGGTTCTCGCGAACATATCCTCGGTGCCGCACACCGTGGAGGTGACGATAACCGCCGCGCCGGCGCGCCTCTCGCTTGTACCCGGCAAACAGAGCGACGCGTTTGCCTACAACGGCCGCGTACCGGGCCCAACACTCGAGATACGTGAGGGCGACAAGGTCATCATCCATTTCAGGAACAACCTGCCCGTTCCGACAACGGTCCACTGGCACGGTCTCCACATCCCGGTCACCGCGGACGGCAGCCCCTTCTATCC
>JALYJX010000273.1 GCA_030775065.1 Gemmatimonadota bacterium
TTTCCACCGAGCGAGCGAGATTTTTTTCGATGTCCACACGCGCCCGGCTCAGCGCTTCCGAGCTCGTATCGTAAAGTATGACCGGATGTCCGTATGTCGCGGCGACCTGCGCAATTCCACTTCCCATCGCGCCCGCACCGACGACGCCGACCTTCGACTCCCTTCCCGGTGCCTCCACCTACTCCCCGGTGAAGTTCGGCTTTCGCTTCTCCAGGAACGCGCGGACGCCCTCTACGAAATCCTTTGTGCGGCCCGCCTCGCGCTGAAGATCAGCCTCGAGCTCGAGCTGTGCCTCGAGATCGTTTGACAGTGACGCGTTGAGCGCGCGCTTGGTAAGGCCCAATCCGCGCGTCGGCATCGCCGCCAATTCGGTCGCGAGCGTCAGCGCCTCTGTCTGTACTGTGTCCGCGGAACAGACGCGGTAGATCATGCCGAGCTCATAGGCGCGCCGGGCATCGATCTTTTCCGCCGTCAGCATCATGGCGGTGGCACGTGCCAGCCCGACAATCCGCGGGAGGATGAAAGTCCCACCGCTGTCGGGGATGAGCCCGACTTTCGCGAAGGACTGGATGAACGACGCTTTCTCCGAGGCGAGGACGATGTCGCACGCGAGTGCCAGATTGGCTCCGGCACCAGCGGCCACACCGTTCACGGCGCAGATGACAGGAATCTCCAGCTTTCGAATCGACTTGATAACCGGGTTGTACGTCGCGAGCACGGTAGCGCCGAGGTCGAACGCTTCCCCTTCTTTCGCCGCCGGCACTTCCGAGAGGTCCTGGCCGGCACAAAATGCACGCCCCGCTCCCGTAAGCATCACCGCGCGCACAGTCTTGTCGGCGCGCGCATCCTCGAGCGCGCCGCGCAGCTCACGAGCCATCTGAGCGTTGAAGCTGTTGAGCACCTCGGGTCGGTTGAGCGTAATTGTCATCACGCCCGCGGCGGCCTCAACGACAATGAATTCGTAGGGCATTTGCCTGTCCAGCTTAGTATTTCAATCTCAACGGGACTTGAAAGTAAGCATCCAGGCTACGACTTCCATATCAATTGCTGACACTCAACCCTTTCAGGCATTGGCGCTGTCCAACGCGGGATGTACAATCCCCCTGGTAACGCACTGACCGCGAACTAATGGCCGCGATCCCCGACAACATCCGCACCGAGCTTGGCGATCACTACGACTTCGAGCGCGAGCTCGTGGGCGGCGGCATGGGCTCCCAGGTAGCGGCTCCTAGGTAACGGCAAACGGGTACGGGTGCGGGTAACGGAAAGCGGGCGGTTAGATTCTCCTCATGCCCGATGCTTACCTGATAGACGGCATTCGCACCCCAATAGCAAGCTTTGGCGGGTCACTCGCGTCTGTGCGCGCCGACGATCTAGCCGCTCACGTGATAAGGAAGCTCGTCGAGCGCAATCCGAAGATCGCCGCGAACAGCGTTACCGACGTGATCTTCGGCTGCGCGAACCAGGCCGGCGAGGACAATCGAAACGTCGCGCGGATGGCGCTGCTCCTTGCCGGTTTGCCGACTTCCGTTCCGGGCGAGACAGTCAATCGCCTCTGCGCGTCGGGAATGAGTGCTGTGGTGAACGCCGCCCGCGCGGCCCGCCTGGGCGATGGCGCTGTTTACATCGCGGGTGGCGTCGAGCACATGACCCGCGCGCCGTTCGTCATGGCAAAGGCGAGCCAGCCGTTCTCCCGCAATTTCGAGATGTTCGACACCAGCATCGGCTGGCGGTTCGTGAATCCGAAGATGCGTGACACCTATGGAATCGACTCGATGGGTCAGACCGCCGAGAATGTTTCCGAGCAGTTCAGGGTGACACGTGTCGATCAGGATACGTTTGCATGCAGGTCGCAGGAGAAGGCGGCCGCCGCCCGGATCAGCGGAAGATTCGAGAGGGAGATCGCGCCGGTGACGATACCGCCCGCCGGCAAGGCGAAGGAATCCCATGACTTCGCGACGGACGAGTTTCCGCGTCCCGATACGACAATGGAAAAGCTGGCAAAGCTCAAGCCGGCATTCCGGACTGATGGAAAAGGCTCGGTCACTGCCGGAAACTCTTCAGGGATCAACGACGGCGCGTGCGCTATCTACGTTGCGTCCGAGGCCGCGGTCGAGCGGCTTGGCCTCGAGCCAAAAGCGCGGCTCGTCGCGTCCGCCGTTGCGGGTGTGGAGCCGAGGATAATGGGCATGGGGCCGGTTCCGGCATCGCGGATGGCGCTCGAGAGAGCAGGACTGACGCTCGACGACATGTCGGTCATCGAGCTCAATGAAGCGTTTGCCGCGCAGTCGCTCGCGTGTCTTCGCGAGCTCAATCTCGACGATGACGACACGCGCGTGAATCCGAACGGTGGTGCGATCGCGCTCGGCCATCCGCTCGGGATGTCGGGAGCGCGGCTCCTGCTGACCGCCATGCACGAGCTCGAGGAACACGATGGGAAGTACGCGCTCTGCACGATGTGCATCGGGGTCGGCCAGGGTATGGCAACCATCATCGAGCGCGTGTGAGCCCGACCAATATTTTTTCGTTCGACGGATTCATTCCGGTCGTCCACGAGTCGTCGTTCATCCATCCGAACGCGACGGTTACCGGAAACGTCATTATCGGACGCGACGTGTATGTCGGCCCGGGAGCCGCAATTCGTGGCGACTGGGGCGCGATTGTCATCGAGGACGGGTGCAACGTTCAGGAGAACTGCACGCTGCATGTGTTCCCGGGTGTCACGGTCGTTCTCGAGGAGAGCGCGCACATCGGACATGGAGCGATCGTTCACGGAGCGCGCATCTGCCGCAACGCCCTCGTCGGCATGAATGCAGTGGTGATGGACAACGCCACGGTTGGTGCTGGCTCGATTGTCGGTGCGCTGTGCTTCGTGCCCGCGGACATGCAGATCCCGGAGCGCAAGGTGGTTGTCGGAAACCCGGCGAAGATCGTAAAGGACGTCAGCGACGAAATGCTCGTCTGGAAGACGGAGGGTACTCGTCTTTATCAATCGCTGCCGGCCGAGCTGCGCCGCTCGCTCCGCGCGTGCGATCCGCTGCGTGAGATCCCCGCCGACAGGCCCGAGCAGAAAACTTCTTACAAGACGTGGCGTGAGACTGCAGGTGGCCGCACACAATGATGGCTTTGCGTCGCAATCAGAATCACCGAAAGGGAAATCGATGAAGCTCAGGAGTTACGCGCAGGGCGAATGGGTCGAGGGAGCAGGCAACGGAGCTCCGCTTGTTCACGCCGTGACGGGCGAGACAATCGCCGAAGCCACGAGCGAGGGCCTCGACTTCAAGGGAATGCTGGAGTACGCGCGAGGCGTCGGCGGTCCGAAGATGCGGGCAATGACGTTCCACGAGCGCGCGCGGATGCTGAAGGAGATGGCGAAGCATCTCATGGAGCGAAAGGAAGACTTCTACAAGCTTTCCGAAGCCACCGGGGCAACGAAAACAGATTCGTGGATCGACATCGAGGGCGGAATCGGGACTTTCTTCGCGTACTCGAGTAGAGGCCGCCGCGAATTTCCCAACGAGACGTATTACGTCGAGGGAAATGTTGAGCCGCTCTCCAAGGACAACACCTTCGTCGGCCGGCACATCTGCGTGCCGCTCGAGGGAGCCGCGGTTCACATCAACGCGTTCAACTTCCCGTGCTGGGGAATGCTGGAGAAGCTCGCGCCGACCCTGCTCGCCGGAATGCCGGCGATAGTGAAGCCGGCGACGATCACGTCCTATCTCACCGAGGGAATGGTGAGAGCGATGATCGATTCGAAGATTCTCCCGGAAGGTGCGCTTCAGCTGATCGTGGGCGGAACGGGCGATCTTCTCGAGCATCTCACGGGTCAGGACGTTGTGACGTTCACCGGGTCGGCGTCCACGGGGCGAAAGCTCAAGAGCATGCCGTCGATCGTCGACAACGCCGTTCGCTTCAATATGGAAGCCGACTCGCTCAACTTCTCGATGCTCGCACCGGAATCTTCACCGGGGACGGAGGAATTCGATCTATTCGTCAAGGAAGTAGTGCGAGAGATGACCGTGAAGGCGGGACAGAAATGCACCGCAATTCGGCGGACTCTCGTTCCAAGGGCGATGGCGGACGACACGATAAAGGCGATCGAAAAGCGCCTCGCCGGCGTGAAGGTTGGTGATCCCCGCACTGACGGAATCCGGATGGGGCCCCTGGTCGGCAAGTCGCAGGTGAAGGAAGTGCGAGAGCGCGTGGAGGAGCTGAAACGCGGGTCCGAGCTCGTGTTTGGAAATCCGGACGACTTCGAGGTCGCGTCAGGTGACAAGTCGAAGGGCGCGTTCTTCCCGGCGACCCTGCTTTACTGCGATTCGCCGCTCGACACCCTCGAGCCGCACAACATCGAAGCGTTTGGCCCCGTGAACACTGTGATGCCGTACGAGAGCGTTGAAGAGGCGATAGAGCTGGCGAAGATGGGACGCGGGAGTCTCGTCGGCTCTCTCTTCACATCCGATGACGGCGTAGCGCGCAACGTCGCGCTCGGAACGGCGTCACATCACGGGCGGCTGATGATCATCAACCGCGAGAGCGCGAAGGCGTCGACGGGTCACGGCTCTCCCCTTCCCGGCCTCGTGCATGGCGGCCCGGGCAGAGCGGGTGGCGGCGAGGAGATGGGCGGCGTGCGAGGTGCCCTTCATTACATGCAGCGCACCGCGCTGCAGGGCTCACCTACGACGCTGACGCGAGTGTCGAATGAGTGGATCAAGGGTGCCGCGCAGCCATCGGACCGCATTCACCCGTTCCGCAAATACTTCGACGAGCTGGAGATCGGCGAAACGCTGATCACGCATCGTCGAACGGTTACGGAAGCCGACATAGTGAACTTCGCGGGAGTCAGCGGCGATCATTTCTACGCGCACATGGACGACATCGCCGCGCAGGAGTCGCTATTCGAGAAGCGCGTAGCGCACGGCTACTTCGTGCTCTCGGCGGCTGCAGGTCTATTCGTCGATCCCGCGCCAGGCCCGGTTCTGGCCAACTACGGTCTCGACAATCTGAGATTCGTGAAGCCCGTCTACATCGGTGACACGATTCAGGTGAAGCTCACCTGCAAGCTGAAGACTCCAAAGGACACTCAGCCCGACCAGATCCCGCAGGGCGTCGTTGCCTGGGACGTGGAGGTAACGAACCAGAACGCCGAGCCCGTGGCCGTCTACACGATCCTGACCCTCGTGAAGCGACAGGTTCACGCGTCAGATCCCGACGCGAACGACGCTCCGCCCGACAGTGTCCCGCCAAACCCGCGCGCGCCTGCTTCCCGTGCGCCCTCTGCGTCTGATCAGCCCGTAAACCCGATTTAACTCAAGATCTTCGCGCGGGCTGGGATCGTTGTGGGTCCTGCCCAGCCTACATCGCTGCTACCGCAACGGATTGAGTAGGCGCCACCCGCGCGCGCAATTGAACGCGACACGGAATGTCGACACGTCACGCCTACC
>JALYJX010000274.1 GCA_030775065.1 Gemmatimonadota bacterium
GCCTGACTGGATGCGCGCACGATCCAGCGACAAGAGCTCGCCAGGGATGTCGCTCTCGCGCGGGACTGCCAGGATGGTCTGCCCCAGGCCCTCGCTGCCGAGCAGCGCCAGAATTCTCGCCGACCGTCTCAGATCCAGCTCGGCGAATGGATCGTCGAGCAGGAGCAGCGGCTGGAGCCCGCACTCGGCACGGAGCGTGGCCGCCTCGAGCATCCTCAGCGCTATCGCTGCCGTCCTCTGCTGGCCGGCCGAGCCGAACGCGCGCAGGTCGCGGTCGTTGAGCGTGAGATGGAGATCGTCGCGGTGCGGACCGGAATGAGTCATTCCGCGGCGAATATCCGTGGGACGCTGTCGTTGCAGGGCAGCAGCGAGTGCCTCCTTCGGCTCGATGTCCCGCGACAACGACGTCCGATAGGTCATGCGCTGCTCGCCCTCCTCGCCGATTGCCGTGCAGATCCTCGTAAATTCAGCTGAGTGATTCGATACCCACTGAGTGCGCTCGCAGAATATCGTCGCCCCGGATTCAGCGAGCGCCGTTTCCCACGCCGCGACCGCATCTTCCCGGTCAGCTTGCTTCCCAGCCTCGCGCAATGCGGCGTTCCGTTGCAGAAGCGAAGCGCGGTATTGCTGAAGTGCCATCAGGTACCTTCGCGATGTGAGCGCAAGAACGAGGTCGAGGTACCGTCGCCGTTCGCCCGGTGCCCCGGCAATGAGCTGAATATCACGCGGCGAGAACATCACCGACGGCAACCCCCCGAACGCATCGCTCATCCGCGGCAGCGGGAGCCCGTCGCGGGTTACACGCTTTCGCTTGCCGGCGGTGTCGAATCCCACGCCCAGGTCGTGATCGCCGTGTGTGCGGACGGCGAGAGCGATATGAAAGCCCCGTGTGCCGAAGCGAACGAGGTCCTGATCTCGCGCGCCGCGAACGCTCCGCAGAATCTGCAGGTAGTAGATCGCCTCCAGCAGATTGGTTTTCCCGTGACCGTTCTCGCCGATCAAGGCGAGCCCGGTTTCAGCCAAATCCAGATCGACCTTCTCCAGATTTCTGAAATCGCGAGTGGCCGCCCGACGCAGCCAGACCCGCGGCTCGCTCACTTCCTCTTGAACTCGGCCGCGCGCTTCTCGAGAAAGGCCTTCGTCCCTTCCTTCATGTCGCTGGTTGCGGCGAGCAGACCGAAGTGCGTGGCCTCGAGCGCGAGCCCTCCCTCGAGGGACATGTCGAGTCCAAGCTCCACCGCCTCGATGCAGGCAGCGATCGCCAGAGGTCCATTGGCAATGATTTGTCTCAGCAAAGCCATCGCCGACTCAGCGAGTGAATCTGCGGGCACGACGCGATTTACGAGGCCGATACGATATGCTTCCGCCGCGTCGATCGTCTCGCCGGTGAGGATGAGCTGGAGGGCACGGCCCTTTCCCACGAGGCGAGCCAGTCGTTGCGTTCCACCGTAGCCGGGCGAGGTGCCCAGCTTCACCTCCGGCTGGCCGAATTTTGCTTGCTCGGAAGCGATTCTGATGTGGCATGCAAGCGCCAGCTCGCATCCGCCGCCGAGTGCGAACCCGTTCACTGCGGCGATGACAGGTTTGGGAGAGGTCTCGAAGCGTCGGAAAATGCGCTGCCCCTCGAGTGCGAGGGTGCGAGCAGAGACCGCTGTTGCGTTCGCCAGCTCCGAAATATCCGCGCCCGCAACGAACGCGCGGCCGGCGCCCGTCACGATCAGCCCGGAGATGTCGTCGCGCGCTCGAACTTCGTCGATTGCCGAGCTCAACTCCGCCATTGTTGCGGCGTTCAGAGCATTCAGCTTGTCGGGGCGATTGACGGTGAGAGTTGCAATCCCGCCGTCGGTGACGAGCGTCACTGACTGGTATGACATAAGCGCGAGTTGAGGTAGCTCTTCCAGCGCTGTAATGTACGCGGCCGGTGATTCGTCCGCCTCCAACGAAAGGATGCATGGCACAGCGGTGGATTCTGCGAAAAGGCTCGAAGGAGAGCGGCTTCCGTTACGTTGGGGCCAAGGGTAAGCCGGTGCCCGCCGGCAGGGCCCGCGAGCGAATCGACATGTTGCGAATCCCTCCTGCATGGCGCGACGTCCATGTGGCCGTGAGTCCGAAATCACCGATCCAGGCATGGGGATTCGATGCGCGCGGGCGAAAGCAGTATCGATACCACACACGTGCCGTGCAAAAGGGAGAGCTCGCCAAGCACTACCGCGTACGTCAACTAGCGAGTGACCTTCCTGTGCTTCGTCGCACGCTTCGTAAGAACTTTGGCCGGCGCGACTTCTCCAAGCAGCGAGTCTGCGCTGGCATCGTGCTCCTGATATCGGATGCTTTCTTCAGGGTTGGAAGTGACCGGTACGAGAGGGAAAACAACACATTCGGGGTTACGACGCTGCAAAAGTCGCACGTTACCGTCGACGACGACACAATAGGGTTTGACTACCGCGGAAAGCGATCAATACGGCAAAAGCGTCCATACAAAGCGTCGCCGATGATGGCGGATTTTGTTCGCTCACTCCTCC
Organism: Gemmatimonadota bacterium; assembly: GCA_030775065.1. Lineage (GTDB taxonomy): Bacteria > Gemmatimonadota > Gemmatimonadetes > Gemmatimonadales > Gemmatimonadaceae > UBA4720. The sequence goes on from JALYJX010000274.1 coordinate 2,523, forward strand.
TGACGCCCGGCCCAAGACTGTTCCGTTACGAGAAGGATGGGGAGTGGTTCGACATCAGCGCCCGCGATGTGAACGACTACATTCGGAGCCTCGCGGATTTTCCCTACACGGCCAAGGATTTCCGAACGTGGGGCGGCACTTTGCGGATGGCCATCGTTCTCGCGGATCTCGGGAAGGCTCGGAATGAAAATGCACGCAAGAAAACTGTCGCTACTGCCGTCAGATTCGTCGCGGCGGAGCTCGGAAATACGCCTGCAATCTGCCGAAAATCGTACGTGCACCCGATTCTCGTGACACGCTACCTCAAAAACGGGTCAACGATTCTTGTAAAGCATCCGCGTAAGTCCTCCGGTCGGCGTTCTCGCTTCAAGCACACAGTGGAAGAGACAGCGCTGATAGAGTTTCTGCATGCGTATTTCCCGGAGCGCCGGAAAGAGCGGCGCGCAGAGTAGATGCGACACATATCACGATCGGATGCTGCTCGAGCGCGGGCTGGATGGCGCCGGGCCGTGAATACTGCCTTGTACTGGGCGAACAATCGGGCGACTGACGGGGAGAATTGATGCAGAATCTCGAAAAAACTCTGGCTACCGTGGCGATTCTGTTTCTGGCCGGCTGCGCAACACGATCCGCTGCGCCGACCGACGCCGTGGTACCGGGCGCTGCCGTTGTAACGAGCGCCGCGCCCCTCGCCATCACTCAGGAGCTGGTTGCGCTCAAGACGGCGACCGGCGAGATCCACGGCACTCTCGTGCTGCCTGCGGTGCGAACTCCGGTGCCTGTCGCGTTGATTATTGCAGGCTCCGGCCCAACGGACCGGAATGGCAACAGCCCCGCTATTCCGGGAGCAAATAATAGCCTCAGGATGCTCGCGGACGGATTGGCGGCGCGCGGAATCGCCTCTGTCCGCTACGACAAACGCGGAATTGCCGCGAGCCGAGCTGCGATGACGGGGGAGGAGGACCTTCGCTTCACGCATTTCATCGAGGACGCGGCGGCGTGGGTGAGGCAGCTTCGCGAGGACGAGCGGTTTTCGACGGTGACGATTGTCGGTCATAGCGAAGGCTCACTGATCGGGATGGTCGCGGCGCGCGAAGCAGGCGCCGACGCGTACGTGTCGCTCGAGGGCACTGGCAGAAAAGCCGCGGACATTCTCGCCGAGCAGCTCAAGCCGCAGCTCCCGCCGGAGCTGTTCGCGCAAACCAGGGCGATCCTGGATCAGCTGTCGAGCGGAACGATCCCCAACCCGCCGCCGACGGTTCTGCCGATGCTGTTTCGTCCAAACCTCCTGCCGTATCTCGTGTCGTGGTTCAGCTACGATCCCGCGGTCGAAATCGCAAAGCTGGAGATTCCGGTTCTGATCATTCAGGGGACGACCGACATCCAGACCTCCATGGAAGATGCAAAGCTGCTCGCTGCCGCTAATTCAAAAGCGCGCTTTGTCACGATCGAGGGAATGAACCACATCCTAAAGGAAGTGAGCGGCGACCGGATGGCACAGATGCCGAAATACGGCGACTCGACTCTGGTTGTGGTTCCGAAGGTGATCGATGAAATCGCGGAATTCGTGGGATCGATTCCAAAGCGCACGGCTCACGACAGCTGGTCGGGCCCCGACAAGGTCAAACATTTCTTCATCTCTGGATTCATCGAGAGTCTCACCTTCGGCGGACTGCTGTCGAGTGGCGCCGGACACGGCGCCGCACTCGCCGGGGCGGTCGCAACGACCGCAGCCTTCGCTTTCGCACGCGAGCTCTACGACAAGCGCACCAAAGGGATCTTCAGCATTCCGGATCTCGCCTGGGACGCGGCTGGGGCAGGGGCCGCCGCATTGATGTTGCGAGCCACGCAGCACTAGAACTGACAGGGGAAGGAATCGCTGAGACCGCGGAGAAGGCGATTGAACCGCGGAGAACGCAGAGAACGCGGAGGGCACCTCGCCCGCACAGACCGTCGATCGCCCGCCCATTTGTCTTTGGGTTGACTCACCTCGGGAATCGAGGGCGTAGCCGCGCGAGCAGTTCCCATTAATTCTGCAGTTCTCCGCGTTCTCCGCGTTCTCCGCGGTTCAATCGCCCTTCTCGGCGTTCTCCGCGGTTCGCTTTGCCCTCCGGGTTCTCGGCCTTCTCCGGCGTAGTCGCTATTTAGCCCCGAGGCTATATTCACTTCGTGAAAGCGCGCACGAAGTTCCTCGGTGGAGGACTCCTCGTTCTCGGCACTGCCGGCTATCTCATGGCCAGCTCGATCCGGGATACCGCCGTCTATTATCTGACGCCCGCCGAGCTCTCCGCGAAAACGGTCTCGGATCCGACGTTTTTCAATACGGGCGTGAAAGTGGGCGCCCGCGTGGTGCCCGGCTCGATTGTGCGGCAGCCTGGCGGCCGCGAGGTCGCGTTCCTCATGACGGACGGTGCCAAGTCGTACAACGTCGTCTATCGCGGCATCACACCAGATACTTTCACCGACGGCGTCGACGTCGTCGTCGAAGGCCGGCTGGGCCGCGATGGGACTTTCCGCGCAACGACACTCCTCGCCAAGTGCGCATCCCGCTACGAGAACGCCCCTGAAAAAGGCGAGGACAAGTACAAGTCAACGCCGGGTTATAGAGCGGCGGAAAAGCGGGCGTGATTCTCGTTGGTGAGCTGTCGCTCTGGGTCGCCCTCCTGATGGCGGCCTGGGCGGCAACGGTGTCATTCGCAGGTGGGGCGCTCGCGCGGCGCGATCTCGTCGCGAGTGGAGAGCGGGCGATTTACGCGACGCTGGCGATGGTCGTGCTCGCGTCGCTCGGGCTCTGGACGGCGCTCTTCTCGCACGACTTCTCGATCAAGTACGTCGCGTCGTTCACCAGCGCGAATCTCCCCAAGGCGTATCTCTTCACGGCGTTTTGGGCGGGTCAGGCGGGATCGCTCCTCTTC
>JALYJX010000275.1 GCA_030775065.1 Gemmatimonadota bacterium
GCTCCGCGCACACGCCGGAGCGTCACACACGATCTGATCCGTGCGGCGTCAGAGACTCGGCCTGGAGGTGTGACGCCTCTCTCGCCTTCTGTGTCCACTGCTGCGCAGAGCGCCGGGCGAGTTGTGATCGTCACGGATTTTCTCGGGGACGCTCTCGAGCTGCTCAATGTTGCCAGTCGCTGGGTAATTGCGGGGCGGGAGGTGCACGCGATCCACATCGTCGCGAAGGAAGAGCTCGACCCATCGCGTGAAAGCGCGATGGTCTCCGATCCTGAAATGCCCCATGTCAGGCGACCAATGGTTGGCGAGGCGCGTGACCGATACCTCGAGACGTTCGGCGCGTGGCGGGAAGCACTCGCTCACGATTGGAGCGACGCCGGGATTTCTTACACGTTGGGAGTACCGGGAGATGAGACGCCTGACCATTTGATCAGGAGAGTCGCGGCCATTCGCTCGTCCAGGTCAGCGGGCACAGCGGGAGGGGCAGGGGCGGAGGTGATCGCATGACTTTCCTTTCTCCCGCGTTTCTCTGGGGTGCTTCTCTGGCCGCGATCGGAATAATCGCGCTCCATTTCCTCGTCACGAAGCAGCCGCGGGCATCGGTGCTGCCAACGGCGCGGTTCGTCCCTGATTCACCGGCGACGGCAACTGCGCGTGACGCACGCCCTTCCGATCTCTTGCTGATGCTGCTGCGCGTGATCGTCGTGCTGGCTGCAGGTGCTGCACTCGCGAAGCCGATCATGAAGCCGGGCAGAGAGCCGTTACGCCGGATTTTCGTGGTGGATGTCTCGCGGTCTGTCGCGAGTGGGAAAGAGGCAGCGGACAGCGTGACCGCGCTCCACCGCGACGGTGATCTTGTTGTCGCATTCGATTCAGCCGCGCGCGTGCTCGGACCGGGGGTTCGCGACTCACTTGCCGTAACTCGTACAACCGATGCACGGGGGAACCTTTCTGCCGCGCTGATCGCGTCACTGCGGGCGGCAAGCGATCTCCGCGACAAGGCGGATTCGATCGAGCTCATGATCGTGTCGCCTCTCCTCGCCGAGGAGCATGATGCAGCGACGGATTCGATCCGCAAGCTCTGGCCGGGCCGAGCGCGGATCATTCGCGTTGCTGCAAGAGTGGACTCACCATCGATTGCGCCCGGCATGTCCGCCGGGATCTCCGCTGACGCTGGCGCAACGGATCCGCTTGCAGTATCGGTATCACTGGCCTCGAGGACGCGAGCGCCGCTCTCCGCGCGGATTGTGCGAAGCGCGACAATGAGCGCTGAAGATTCAGCGTGGATTGCTTCCGGAGATCGAGCCCTGGTTTTGTGGCCCCCGAGCCAGCGACCCCTTCATGCGATTGCCCGGGTGCCGCCGGATCTGTCGGGTGGAGTGTTGAGTCGTGAGGCGCGCGTCGTATCGGCGTTTCAACGCAGATGGATCTTTCCGGCCGACTCGGTGCGCGGCACCCGTGTAATTGCGCGCTGGGCGGACGGGCAGCCCGCTGCCGTCGAGAAGAAAATGGGAGGCGGATGCCTGCGATCGGTCGCGATTCCGGTCCCGGTTGCGGGGGATCTCGTAATCCGCCCGGAGTTCGTGCAATTGGTCGCGGCGATCGCCGCCCCGTGCGGCGACAAGGGATTGCCAACACTTCTTGGTGCTTCGGTTGTGGCATCGCTTGCCGGCAGCGGCACGCTTGCCACCGGCAGCGCGTTTGAGGCGCGAGAAGATGTTGCCTCTCCACTGGCTCCGTGGCTATTCGGAATTGCGCTCGCGGCTGCCATCGGGGAGCTGGTCGCTCGAAAATTCAACCGCCATGGTGCCGTGGCTGACGCAGCGATCGCGAATCGCGCAGCACGGCGCGCACCGGCCATCGGAGCCTCGGCGTGACCGCGCGCGAGGGTGTTCAGCGCACGCAACGGTTGCTGAGCGCAGGCCTGGTCGCTGCGGCTCTCGCCTGGGGCGCCGCCGTTGCTCTCGCTTTGCTCGCGATTGTCGCATTCGGAAGCTCGATCCTTCAACGCCCGGCACTTGTCGGGCAGCCTTCGTTTACGGTCGCGATCGCTCTCGGCTTTTTCACGGCGGTTGCACTTCTCTGGCGAGGACGACGCGTTGCGTCAGAGAGTCGAGTTGCTCTCTGGATCGAGGAAAAGCTGCCTGATCTGCATTACGCTCTGGTCACGGCTGTCGAGCCGCCGCTGCCAGCCGTAGTGTCTCCGCTCGAGAACGCAGTTGCACGGGCAGACGTCTCAGGCGTCACGAACCTCGCTCTCAGACGAAGTGTCCTGCCGGCGGCCGGGGCACTCCTCCTGGCCGGTCTACTACTATATGTATCACCCGCGTCCGCATTTGGACGATCGACCTTCCTCGGCCGGATTGTCGGCGGCGCGACCCGGGCCGGTGTACCTGCCGCGAGCAGGCTCGATGACTTGAGGGCGGAGATCATACCACCGTCCTATAGCCGTCAAGGACGCCGAACAGTGGAAGACCCTTCATCGATCCGCGCTCTGGTGGGCAGCACAATCACCGTCAGCGGCGCAGGCTCGAGCAGTGGAGTAATCGCGCGCGTGGGGAGCGCATCCATTCCGGTAGGCGGCTCGCCCTCGAGCTGGCGAACACGATTCGCAATCGGAGCAAGGCCCGAAGCACTGACACTCGTCGATCGCTCCTATGAGCGCGTGATCGTTCTCGAGCCGCAGGTCGACGAATCACCAAAGATCGCGCTGATGTCGCCAGTTCGTGATACGACGCTTCGCACGCCGCGCCTCGTCGTCAGGCTGCATTCTCAGGCAACTGACGATGTCGGGTTGAGCAGCGGATACTATGAGTACCTGATTACTTCTGGCGCCGGTGAGATCTTCACTGGTCGGACCATCAACACACCGCCGGTGGAACTCAACAGCGCTCGTTCCGCGTCGCTCGACGCGACGCTCGACCTCGCTTCGCTCAAGCTTTCGCAGGGCGACGTGGTCTCGATCCGGGCAGTCGTGCGCGACGGCAACACGTTGAGTGGTCCGTCCATCGGCACTTCCGATACGCGGACGATACGCATCGCCCGCGCAGACGAATACGACTCGACGTCCATCGAAGCCGCCGCTCCGCCTCCGGTGGACAGCTCGGCGATCAGTCAGCGAATGCTGATCCTCATGACCGAAGAATTGGTGAAGAAGGAAAAGACTCTCTCGCGCCAGGAGTGGGTGAGGCAGTCCACGGATATCGGCACAGCAGAGGACCGGATCCGGAAGCGCGTCTACGACATCCTCTACCAGAGCGAATCGCAGGACGCGCCCAGCGACAGCGAGGAAGTGGAGACCGGGGTAGAGGCAATCGAGAACAAGGATCTCCGGGAGGCTTACAACGCCCTCTGGGAGGCGGTGCGCTCGCTCCAGATTGCAGAGCCGAAACCGGCGCTGCCGCCCATGAGAGTTGCGCTCGCCGCGCTCGACCGCGCACGTCTAGCAAAACGGGTTTACCTCCGTGGGGCGCAGCCGAAGATCGTCGTCGATCTTCAACGGGTGCGGTTAACAGGCAAGGAGAAGGGCACAGGCAGTGTGCGAACGCCGCGCTCCTCCGCTGACTCGGTGCGCGTACGTCTTTCGACCCGCTTCAACGCAGCGCTGAATCTGGTGCAGGCCCAGCCCGCGCGCGCGGTTCGAGACTTTGCTCTGTTGCGTGTGGAAGCACTCACGGCACTTCCGGAGCTGGCAGTGGCTCTTGCCGAGGCGACGGATGCGATGCGGGCCGGACGGGATGCAACGCTGGCGCTGCAACGCGCCCGTCGCGCACTCGACGGTCCTCCGCGCGCAACGCCTGGTCTTCCCGCATGGTCGGGCGGCTGATGAGCGATTTCGTTTTCTGCACCGGCCGTTACGAATCAGGCGACTGGGACAGCGCCCCGAGTGTGCCGGCAAACCTCATCGATTCGATTGCGCGCTACACCGCCATTGCCGTGGCGCCGTCGGGCGCGATAGTCTCGCTGGGCTCCGAAGCGATACTGGAATATCCGCTGGTCTACATGACCGGGCATCTGCCGTTCCGCTTCAGCGAGGCTGAGCGCCGCAACGCTCGCCGGCTCGTCGAGCGCGGAGGGATGATCTTCATCGACGATCACAACCACGACATCGGCGGCGTCTTCCACAAGACTGCGATGGAAGAGATCACGCGCTCGTTCTCACGACCGAAGGATTTGCCGAACGACCATGCGATTTATCGCTCGTTCTTCAAGTTCGACGACGGTCCCCCGACGACGAGCCACGAGCTGAACGGCTGGGGCGACAACCTCGTGCACAAGAACCTGCAGGCCGTGATGCAGGGCGACCGCGTGGCAGTTCTCTACAGCAGCAAGGATTACAGCTCCGAGTGGAACTACCATCCGGACAGCAAGCGGTTCTCGACGGTGGACAACACGCGCTTCGGCGTCAACATCATCGTGTATGCCCTCACGCGCTGAGGTAAGGGTAGTCGCCGAGCGTGTCTTGCGGGCGATCGTGATCGCCTCGCTCGGTGTCATGCTGTGGCAATCGCTCCATGAGCCACTCGGCGGAGGAAGGGCTCAGATCCGCTCGCGGATCACCGGCGGTGCGTTGGCCGCGTGGAGCCGTTCATCAGTCGCCCCCAGCTTGATACATGTGGAGATCGACAGCACGCCGTCGCGTCTGGAACGCGATTGGCTGGATGCACTGCGCCTGGCGGGAAGCAGTGTATCGTGGAGTGGCGACCTTCCAGCGCTGATGATAGACGCTCAACCGGTTGCGTCGCCTGCGGGCGGGGTCAGAGTGCGCATAGCCGCGCCCGCTGACGCCAGGGCCGAGATTGACGATGAAGCCGGAGTGATAGACACCATCGATGCCGCAGGCGCTGGCGTGTCGCTGAACGTTGCTTCGACGGTCGGACGGCTCACCGGGCGAGTGGCGAAATCAACAGCGAGCACTTTTCCGACGGATTCAGTTGCGCTGCGGAAAGTGCTTGTCATTGGCAGTGCAGGATGGGAATCCAAATTCGTTGTTGCCGCGCTCGAGGAAAGTGGATGGAAGATAGACGCCTTCATTCGTGTCGCGCCGGGTGTTGAAGTCACTCAGGGCGCCGTCGCGGGGATAGACACCGCGCGGTATTCGGCAGTCGTAGCTCTGGACAACTCCGTTGTGCCATACGCGGACCGGCTCGTCGGGTTTGCGCGGAGCGGCGGCGGAGTTGTGCTCGCACCGGGGGCTGCCATTGTCGGAGCCCTTGCTCCTCTTCGCTCCGGCGGAGTCGGCGACGCCTCCGCGCCAGCGCAGGTTGCGAACATAAGTGGATCGATCAGTCGGGGCACGCTGGTGATGGCACCGATCATCCAGCCACGGAGCGATGCGGTTCCACTGGAGAGAAGGAGCGAGAGCATCGCGGTGGCTGCTCGGCGTTTCGGTGCGGGGCGAGTTGTCCAGTCA
>JALYJX010000276.1 GCA_030775065.1 Gemmatimonadota bacterium
CCGAGCCTCCTTGGGGTGCCTGGTCCCTTTCACAATTGCGATTCCATCCACCAGCACCGGAGTTCCGCTCGACGGTATCACGTAGTCCACGGGAATGCCGGTTCGCTGCTTCAGCGTGGCGATGTCCGGCATGTCCCACAACGTGATTATGCCTTCCTGCCGACCGAGCTTCTGATAGAGAATCGTCGGGTTGAGCACGTACTCGCGAGTGCTGGCGTCGAGCTTACGAAGCCATTCGTATCCTGCCTCCGGGCTGCCTGTCCTCGCGACTGCGCGCGCGACGATCGCTCCAAAAATCGCGCGCATGGTGCCGGACGCAATCGGATCGCGAATCAGAATCTTGCCCTTCCACTTCGGATCGAGAACTTCGTCCCAGTCCTTGGGTGCCTCTGCAGCAGAGACAGCCTCGGTGTTGTAGGCAATGACTTCGGGCGTCAGATACGTCCCATACCAATGATCGCCATTTTCCCGGCCCTCGACGTTGATCGCATTCGACCAGCTCGGGATGTAGGGCTCGAGCAGGTTCTCACGCGTGGCCCTGTCGAATGCCTCGGCGGGCGCGCCAAACCACACATCTCCCTGCGGATTGTCCTTCTCCGCGCGGACCCGGTCGAGAACCTCCTGCGAGCCCATGTCCACCCATTGGACGTCGATCTCCGGATGTGCCTTCTCGAACTCCTTCTCGGAATACTGGAGCAGGTCCTTCCCGTGCGGGGAGTAGACGATGAGGACTGTCCGGTTGTCGCTGGAGCACGCGAGAGCCGACAGCAGGAAAAGGGCAACTGCCGGCCTGAGTCTCATCTGCCGTCGCCCTTGAGTGAGAGGAGATTCACGAACAGGCGTGTGGCGCCGCTGACGGCGGCCGGGAGCTGGCGGAAAAACGCAAGCGTCGTGTACACGTACATCCCTTTTCCGTACGGGGTTACGAGGACGGCACCACGATTCGGCTGCTCACCTGAATCGCTCATCGAGAGGAGCGGGCGATACGCCGCGTCGAATGTGCGCGGCATGTATAGCGCGCGCTCCTGGACCCAGCCCTCGTAATCCGCGTTTGTGATCCGATTGGGCGAGTTGAATACACGCGAAGAAGGGTCGAGCGCCGTCACTGCCGCATTCTCTTCAGTCACACGGTCGTGAGGGCGTGAAATCGTAATCGGATAAGGCATGACACCCGGCCGCGTCATCTCGTATTGACCGTATTGAACCACCAATGTGCCACCATTTCTCGCGTACGACAGCAGATACTGGTTGTTGTCGATCAGCTCTCTCGAGGCTTGATACGCACGGGGCCCGACAACGACCGTGGTGAACGACGAGAGATCCGTAGCCGGGATCTCCGATGGCAGGACCATCGTGACCGGAATTCCGAGCTGTCTCAGCGCCGGAGCCACATTGTCGCCTACACCCGCGATGTAGGCGACACGAAGGCTGGGAGGCACTGCGACGCCGACTGTCCTGATCGCAAGTGTTGCGTCGCGATACTGACGCTCGGGCGTGATATGCTCGTAGTCGATCGGTATGTATCCGATGCGGCTTGTAATCCCATCCGCAGCGGCGCTCGCTGCGATCGTGTGCGTTCCGGCCGGAAGTCTGCCGCGAACGCGAAACGTCACGGCACGCGTCCCGGCCGAGTCAACAGTGATGGCCCGTTGCGCCGAATCCGCAGTGAGCCCGCTGGGCAGTGAAAGCGACACCAACACAGGCTTTCGAGACGTCAGCGCCGACCTCACGGTGACGCTCAGATACCGATCGAACGGAACACCCGCGCGTGCGAGCTCGAGCGGCCGCTCAAGCGTCACGCTGATTGGCGGAACAACAGCAATCGGGCGCTGAATGTCGCCGCGCACCGGATCGACGAAATGATAGACGACCGGCGTTCGGTGAGTGACGCAGCTTGCATCGCTCGCGCACACCACCACGCTGAGCCAGCTCTGCTTCTCGCGCTCGTCCTCGGAGAGAGTGCCCATCTTCGGAGAGAAGAGGTCGCCATTTCTCGGCGTCGCCAGCCACCACGGCTGCGTGATCTGGCCTCCGCGTACGTATGTCGTCCATTGGTAGCTGCTGTCGGGCAGGATTGCGACCACCGAGCCTGCGGCCGCGCCGGGCCATCCGGGACGCGCCGTGATCTGCACCGGACTGCGGTTGAAGACAGACACGGTCACGCGCGCACTGTCGCCGGTTGCAACCACACGCCGGTCCGACACCGCCTCGACCACCACGTTCGGCTCCGCCAGTCGCTCATCGACGGTTCCGGCGGCAGTGCTCACGAGGCTCTCCAGACCATCGAAGATTGATCGCTCGTCCTTCGGCGCTGTGTTCGCGTTTACCCGCGTCGCGTCACGCCGCAATAGATCCCACACCACTCCCTTCCGCACCAGCGTTCCGAATCCCTGCGACTTGTGCTGCGAGCGGCTCTCGGCGGCGATTTCCGCGTACGACTTGCCGAGCCTGGCGTTGTACTCGCCGACGTTTACGCGAATTGTCGTGCCTTCCGGGGAAAAACGCGCAAAACGATAGAACTTGAGCGACGTCCATGGTGCACCGAACGTGCGAATCGGAAAGCGTACAGTATCAGAGGCTGCTGAATCGTATGCTTCCTTCGCCAGAAACGCCGATACCTGGTGCTGCCCATGCCCATCCGATGGAGTTCCCGAAAACGTCGTCATGATGATGTGCGGCCTGAAAGCGCGCACGACCGTCACGACGTCCGCCAGCAGCGAATCCTTCGGCCAGTGCTTGTAGGTCTCGGCTGCCGTTTTCGAGAATCCGAAATCGTAAGCTCGAGTGAAGTACTGGCGAGCTCCGTCAACCCGCCGCGCCGCCAGCAGCTCTTCAGTGCGGATTATTCCGAGCTGCTCGCCGAGCTCATTGCCGATGAGATTCTGACCGCCGTCGCCACGGGTCAGCGACAGGTATGCAGCCTCAGCCCGGCCGCTTCGGGACAGCCATGTCAGAAGCTGTGTATCCTCGTCGTCCGGATGCGCTGCGACCCACAGAACGCGTAATCGTTCTGTCGGTGCCGCATTGCTCGTTGAGACCGGAGCATTCGCTCCGCGCTCCTGCGCAGCGACGCTGCACGGCGCGACAGCTGACATTGCTGCTACAACAGCGAACAGGACTCGCTTCATCAATTCATTCGGTTGGACGAGACCGGAGCTGCTATGAGGTGACCGCAGCGCCGCGTCTCTTCGCGCCTGCAGGCTCGGGACGCTCAGCAGTCACTTCTGCGACAATCCGCTCCTGCTCTTCCTTGTGCGCCGATGCGTAACCTTCGGCCGGACTCGCTCGCTCCGGGCGGCCGATGTAGCGCACGATCATCGCGTTGCCAGTCGATACACGCAAACGCGGCGACACATAACTCCACGCTCCCATGTTCTTCGGCTCTTCCTGTGCCCAGACCACTTCAGTGGCGGCGGGATAAAGATCCACGATTCGCGCTACCTCCTCGTGCGGCCATGGGTAGAGCTCCTCTACGCGGACCAGCGCGACATGAGGCTTCCGGTGCGCGATGAGATCGTAATAGATCTTTCCGGTACAGAAAACGAGCCGCGTCACCGCCGCGCGCGCTTCTCCCGCAACAGGATCGTCGATTACCGTCTGGAAGTGACCGTCCGTCATATCCTGAAGCCTCGACGCCGCCTCCGGCAGTCGCAGCAGACTCTTCGGCTGCATCAGAATCAGCGGGCGTCTTTGCGCTACGCCTGCCTGCCGCCGGAGAATGTGAAAATACTGGGCGGGCGTTGATGGATATGCGACACGCATGTTGCCGTCGGCGCAAAGCTGCAGGAACCGCTCGAGGCGAGCGCTCGAGTGCTCCGGGCCCTGCCCTTCATATCCGTGCGGCAGGAGCAGAACGACAGAAGAGTCCTGACCCCACTTCGCGCGATCGGATGCGATGAACTGATCGATGATCGGTTGCGCGACGTTCACGAAATCCCCGAACTGCGCTTCCCACAACACCAAAACATCCGGCCTGGCTGTGCTGAAGCCGTACTCGAATCCGAGCACCGCGGTCTCTGACAACGGACTGTTGCATACCTCGAATTTCCCGGCGGCCTCAGGGAGATGACTGAGCGGTGTGTAGACCTCGCCCGTGTCCACATCGTGCAACACCGACTGGCGATGTGAGAACGTCCCGCGCTCGACGTCCTGACCGGTGATGCGCACGGTTGTCCCCTCGGCAACGAGCGACGCGAAAGCCAGCGTCTCGGCGTGACCCCAGTCGACTCCGCCGGCTTCACCCATCGCTTCACGCCGGCGCTGCAGCGTCTTCGCGAGCTTTGCGTTCGGCTTGATTGTCTGCGGCCACGCGAGCAGCTGCTCGTTGAGCGCAATGAGCTGATCGGCGCGCGGCGCCTGTCCGGGCCTGGTGGATCCTGCTTCGTCCAGCTCGTCCTCAGGAATTACGTCCTGATCCTCACTCTCTCCGTCAGCCGGTGTCGCCGAGCTCTGAATCGCTTCGAACTTCCCGGTGATATCGGCGTCGAGCGCAGTGACCTCTTCCTCGGTCATCACCGCTTCCGCAACGAGCCGGCTGGCCCATACCTCGCGGGTCGATGGGTGCGCGCGTATCTGGTTGTAGAGCGCAGGCTGTGTGAAGGATGGCTCGTCGGTCTCGTTGTGTCCGTGCCTCCGGTACCCGACGAGATCGATGAGGAAGTCCTTGGCGAATTTCGCGCGATACTCGACAGCGAGCCGCGCGACCCGCACACATGCGTCCGCGTGCTCGGCATTGACGTGCACGATGGGGACTTCAAAGCCCTTCGCCAGATCGCTCGCATAGCGCGTCGAGCGTCCATCACACGGGTCAGTGGTGAAACCGACCTGATTGTTGGTGATGATGTGAAGGGTTCCACCGACGCGGTACCCGCGGAGTCGCGACAGGTTGAGAGTCTCCGCAACCACGCCTTCACCCGGAAACGCCGCATCCCCGTGAATAGCGATTGGAACGACTGATGATTCATCGCGCTCGCTTCCGGTCGAGAGCAGATCCTGCCGCGCGCGGGTCGCGCCCTGCAGAATCGGATTCACGAACTCGAGGTGACTGGGATTGGGCAGCAGCGACACGAGAATCTCGCGTCCGCCAATGACCTGGCGTCGTCCCTTTGCGCCCAGGTGATACTTGACGTCACCGGTCTCGCTTTCGGCGTTGTCGAGTGCGTGCTTCCCTTCGAATTCCCCGAAGATCGTCCTGTAGGCCTTCCCGAGAATGTGCGCCAGCACGTTGATACGGCCGCGATGCGCCATTGCGATGCTGACTTCCTTCGCCCCGTGGGCGGCCGCCATGTCGATCGACACGTCGAGCATCGGCACGAGCATGTCGGTGCCTTCGATCGAGAATCGCTTGTGGCCCTGGTATGCGCGTCCAAGGAAGCGCTCGAGCGCGTCCACCTGCGTGA
>JALYJX010000277.1 GCA_030775065.1 Gemmatimonadota bacterium
CGCTTGTGCGCGGCCTGCGAATCATCCCCCTCCTCCAGTCTCTGCTCATCGGCATGTTCCTGCTGGCTGGCGCGTACGCGATTCGCACGCGCGGCCGGGCTGACCGAGAGCAGATCTGGGCGGGTATGGCCCGTGAATCCGCGCATCAGCTCGGTACGCCCCTCTCGAGCCTGAGCGGATGGATCGAGCTCCTTCGTGAAGCCGGCGGCGACGAAATGACAATGAGCGCGATCGACCACATGGACGCCGACCTCGAGCGTCTGAAGCGCGTGGCGAATCGCTTCGAGCGCATCGGACGCCCGCCGAAAAAAGAAAAGGTCGACATCGGTGAGCTGGTTGACCGGGTCGCATCGTACTTCCGCGCCCGAGTGCCAACTCTCGCTCAGCGCGTAACGGTGAACTCGACGCGTGGCGACGAGCCGCTCGTCGTCCACGGCGATCCCGTGCTTCTGGAATGGGCGATCGAATCCCTCGCGAAGAATGCAATCGACGCGCTTGCCGGTCGCGATGGGCGAGTGGACATGTCGGCAACGGCGCTGCCCGAGGGTCGCGTGCGCGTGCGAGTGTCCGACACGGGCCCGGGCGTTCCGCGAGAGCTTGGACGGCGCATCTTCGAGCCCGGCTTCAGCACCAAGGACCACGGCTGGGGCATCGGCCTGCCCCTGGCGCGGCGCATCATTCGCGACAACCATGGCGGCGAGCTGCTGCTCACCCCCTCCGAACGCGGAGCGACGTTCGACATTATCTTGAGTTGATGAACAGAGTGAGCGACACCGCCGCGCCCGAGTCGGTCGCCGGCGATGCCGAGCCCCTCGCCCGGCTCAACCCCGCACAGCGCGAAGCAGTTCTGCATCATGAAGGCCCTCTACTGGTGATCGCCGGCGCCGGGTCGGGAAAGACGCGCGTACTCACAACGCGGATTGCGCGCCTCATCCGCCACCACGGTGTCGATCCGGTGCGCATTCTCGCCGTCACGTTCACCAACAAGGCAGCCGGTGAGATGCGCGAGCGAATCGCGAAGCTGCTGTCCGAGCCAGTCCAGGGCACCGCTGCGCCGTCTCCGTCCCCGGACGACATCCGCAGGATGTGGTGCGGCACCTTCCACGCGATTGGCGCGAGAATGCTTCGCACAAACGCGGCTCGCGTTGGCCGTACGGCGAACTTCACGATCTACGATGAAGACGACACTCTGGGACTCATCAGGCGAGTGATGGAGCGAGTCGGCGTCTCGCCGAAGCAGTGGACGCCGAAGTCCATTTCATCGCTCGTCTCCGACGCGAAAAACGCTCTCGTCACGCCGGGCGAGTATCAGACGACTGCGTTCGATCCGCTTTCGCGTGCCGCGGCTGCGGTTTACAACGAGCTCGAGGGCGCACTCCGCTCGGCGAATGCCGTGACTTTCGATGACCTGCTCGTTCTTCCGGTTCAGGTGCTGCGCGAAAACGCCGAGGTGCTGGAGTACTACCGCGATCGCTTCAAGTACATCCTCGTGGACGAGTACCAGGATACCAATCGCGCGCAGTTTCAGTTCATCAAGCTTCTTGGCAGCGGCCACGGCAACGTCGCCGTAGTCGGCGACGACGATCAATCCATCTACGGATGGCGTGGCGCGGACATTCGCAACATCCTCGATTTCGAGAAGGAGTTCGCGTCGGCGAAAGTCGTTCGGCTGGAGGAGAACTACCGTTCCACTCCGGGAATTCTCGAGGTCGCCAACGCCGCGATCAGCGCCAACGTCGCGCGGCGCGGCAAGACGCTCAGGGCAACCCGCCCGGGTGGCGATGCCGTCAATCTCGTCGCCGCACTCGACGAGCGGGACGAAGCGGACTTCGTCGTCGACGAGATTCATACGCGACAGTCAACCGAGCATAGGGAGCTTCGCGATTTCGCGATCCTCTACCGGACGAACTCGCAGAGCCGCGCGCTGGAGGATTCACTCCGCAAGAATGCGATTCCGTATCGCCTTGTCGGTGCTGTGAGATTCTACGACCGCCGGGAAATTCGCGATCTGATGAGCTACCTCAAGCTGATCGCCAATCCGGCCGACGACGAGGCATTTCGACGCTCTGTTGCGATCCCGAAGCGAAAGCTTGGCGAAACAACCATCGAGGCAGTCGCAACGGCCGCTCGCAAGGCCAGGCTCCCTATGCTCGACGTGGCGTCGAAGCCCGACCTTCTGCCGAATGTTCGCGCGGCTGCTCGCGGCGCACTCCAGGAGTTTGCCGCTCTCATTGGCCGGCTTCGCGAGCGCGCGCAGGACACGAGCGTGGACGATCTGCTTCGCGAGCTCGTGGATGTAATCAGGTATGCCGACTACCTCCAGGCCGATGCCCCGGAAAGTGCCCGCGACCGTCTGGAGAATGTCGCCGCCCTCATCGACGGCGCCGCGGAGACTGTGGTGGACGAGGGAGGCGTAGTGGGCCTCACCCCGCTGGATCATTTCCTTCAGCGTGCGATGCTCGTTGCAGGTATCGATACACTCGACGCCGATGCCGACGGAGTGACGCTCATGACTCTTCACAACGCGAAGGGACTCGAGTTTCCGGTTGTCTTCATAACGGGGCTCGAGGACGGCCTGTTTCCGCTGGCGCAGTCATTCGACCAGCCGCCGATGCTCGAGGAAGAGCGCCGCCTGTTCTACGTGGGCATTACTCGCGCGGAGCGGAAACTCTATCTCTCCTACGCCGAGAGCCGCCGCCGAAACGGCGAATTCATGCCGTCGATAATGTCACGCTTTCTTCGCGAGATTCCGGAAGGCATGCTCGAGGCGCGCAAGACCATCAAGCTCCGCTCGGCGGGGCGCACGTATTCACGCGATCGGTTCGCCGATGGACCTGCATACCAGAGCACGAGCGCATGGCGCGCGAACACCGCGCGGAGCATGCATCAGGTGCCGGCGTGGCGCGGGGGGGCCGTGCCGGTGCAGGCTGACGTCTCACAGGACGAGCCCCTTTACAGGCCGGGCGAAAGAATCAAGCACCGCCTCTTCGGTGGCGGCGCGATCGTGGAGGTCAGCGGCCGCGGCAGAGATGTGAAGGCCGTCATTGATTTCGATGACGAGGGCGTGGGGCGGAAGACGATCAAGCTGGCGTATACCACACTGGAGCGGGGCAACGAGTAATGGCGGTAACGCACGATGATGTCCGCCACATCGCGGAGCTCGCCCGCCTCGGCGTGAGTCCCGAGCGCCTCGATGATCTCGTACGCGAGCTCAATGGCATCCTGACGCACATGGAGGTGCTGGCTCAAGTCGGCACGGGCGATAGCGAAAAGGAGTCGCCGTCCGGCAGGCCGCCGACGTGCACACCACTCCGATCGGATTCGAGCGGTCCAATACCAATGCTCCTTCCGCTCGAATCGTTCGCCCCTTCGACTCGCGACGGCTTTATCATCGTGCCGCGGCTCGCGTCGCACGACGATCCAATCGACAGCGCACCGTGAGCGCGGCCGACTTTCCGACACTCAGCGCCGACATGATCGCGGCCCGGGTGCGGGCCGGAACGACGAGCCCGGCCGACATCGTTCGCGCGAGCTTTGCACGCGCCCGCGGTGTAGGCGCGGGACGCGACGAGCTCAACATCATCCTCTGGAGCGACGAGGACGCGGCGGTCAAGGAGGCCGAGGTTCTCGGCACTCAACTGGCCGGAGCAGCAATGGGTGGCGTCCTCTCCGGAGTGCCGATTGCCGTCAAAGACAACATCGCGACGCTCGGCCTGCCGACGACCTGTGCGTCGAAGATCCTGGCCGGATACGTAAGTCCCTACGAGGCGACTGCAATAACGCGATTGCGCGAAGAGGGAGCGATCATCGTCGCCAAGACGAACTGCGATGAATTCGCCATGGGCTCGTCGACAGAGAACAGCGCGTATGGCCCGACGCGGAATCCTGTCGACATCAGGCGCGTTCCCGGAGGATCTTCCGGCGGATCGGCCGCTGCAGTCGCTGCCGGGATCGTCCCAATCGCGCTTGGCTCGGAGACCGGTGGCTCCGTGAGGCAGCCCGCCGCTTTCTGCGGGATAGTCGGTGCGAAGCCGACTTACGGGCGTATCAGCCGCTACGGCCTTGTGGCGTTCGCTTCGTCGCTCGACCACATCAGCGCGTTCGCGCGAAATGTCGATGACGCCGCGCTTGCACTCGAGGTAATGGCCGGCGTCGATCCTCGCGACTCGACGTCGGTCGATGTTCCCGTTCCGTCCTATCGCGAGCAGTTCGTTTCGCGCGCCACCGTTCCGACACCGCTCACAGGTGTCACCGTCGGTGTTCCGCGCGAATACTTCCCGGAGCTGCTCGACACCGGCATCCGGCGGCATTGCGACCGAGCTCTGGATTATCTGCGTGAGCTCGGCGCAACGGTCCGAGACGTGTCGCTGCCGCACACGTCGCTGGCGATCCCTGTCTACTACATCATCGCCCCGGCGGAGGCGTCGTCCAACCTCGCTCGGTTCGACGGAGTGAGGTACGGCGCGCGTGTTGCCTCCGGCGATGGTTTACGCGGGATGTACGAGGCCACTCGTTCAGCGGGGTTCGGCCCTGAGGTTACACGGCGCGTGCTTCTCGGTACGTATGTGCTCTCGGCGGGCTACTACGACGCCTATTACAAGAAGGCGCAGGAAGTCCGCAAGCTCATCACGCGCGATTTCACGAACGTGTTCGCCGACGGTGTGGACGTGCTTTTCACGCCGACCACGCCGACGACAGCGTTTCCAATCGGGTCGATCAGCGATCCCTACGAGATGTACCTGAGTGACATCTTCACGGCCACAGCGAACCTGGCCGGCGTGCCCGCGATGTCGATGCCCATTGGGCGTGCCGACAATCTTCCTGTCGGCGGACAGCTCCTGGCGGATCATTTCGATGAGCCGGCGATGTTTCGCGTCGCGTACGCCCTGGAGCAGGCACTCGGCGAGGAAGCGCACCGGTGACACGGGCGGCAGCAACCCTCGAACTCGCAGTCGAATGAGCAACGACATGTACGAGATGGTGGTCGGGCTCGAGGTACACGTGCAGCTCAAGACAAGCAGCAAGGCGTTCTGCGGCTGCTCGGCGGATTTCGGCGCGCCTCCGAATGCGAACACCTGCCCGGTGTGCCTCGCGCTGCCGGGAGCGCTCCCGGTTCTCAACGCGGACGCGGTGAGGCTCGCAACGCGGGCCGCAGTTGCTCTGGGATGCAAGATCAACGAGACATCCATTTTCGCTCGCAAGAATTATTTCTATCCCGATTTGCCCAAGGGCTTTCAGATATCCCAGTACGACCGTCCGCTCGCGACTGGCGGCGGACTGGCCATTACAACTGGGAACGGTGAGGAAAAGGTCATTGGGATCACGCGTCTTCACATGGAAGAAGACGCCGGCAAATCGATCC
>JALYJX010000278.1 GCA_030775065.1 Gemmatimonadota bacterium
GGCAAGCACGATGGAGTACCTGTCGCGCGGCAGCTCGAGGGCAGCGTCGAGTATGGCTTGCGTGTACTGGAACGCTCCTCCCACCGGGCGAGCCGTAAGAAGCACGCCGATCTTCTTCATACGCGGCCGGGGACGACTCCCTCGCGTTCGCCCGGTGCTCGCGGGAGCCCGGCCGGGCGCGCGGCGAGGCTCAAGATTGCGACCGCCTGGCCACATAGCATGCGGACCAGCTGTGGAATCCCGGAGCTCTGTCAGTCATCCACTCGCGGGATTCGATGAGGGCCATTCCCGCCCCTTCCAGCATCATCGCTATCTCCGGGGTGAAGAGATAGCGCATGCGATGGGTCTCATTAAGCGTCTCCGCTTTGCCGGTGACCCGATCTGTGATTGTCACGGCATAGTTGACGTCAACTACGTTCTCCCCGGCGTGCATCTCGGGCTCGGCAATCCGCGTCACATCGATCGCTTCGTCTGCGAGCTTCTTGACGACGGTCGATGGACGCTCGGTGAGCACGGCGGGGCCGTACCAGCAGTCGAAAACAAAGACTCCTTCAGGCTCGAGATGCACAGCTGCCGTTGCAAACGCAGCCGCGAGATCGCTGTTGGACGTTTGATAGCTCATGACGTGAAAGAGGGAAAGCACCGCGCCAAATCGTCGCCCGAGCCGGACACTTCGCGCATCGCCGTGGGAAAACTCGATTCGCTCGGCATGCGCGGCCGGCAGCTCGACCTTCCTCGCTGCGGCAGCCGCAAGCATCCCCTCGCTCATGTCCACCCCGACGACGTCGTAGCCGAGGGATGCCAGCTCCGCGGCGTGGGCACCGGTACCGCACCCGATCTCGACCAGCGACCGAACGCCGGGCGCATGTTTTTGCAGGATGTCGTGGACGTGGCGTGCTTCGGCGGCGTAATCCTTGTCGCGGTATAGCAGGTCATAGTAGCGGGAGTAGCCCGCGAAGACGCTCAAGAGAGCATTTCTCTCGTCGCACTGCCATCATGGAGTATCTCGATCATGAGCTACAAGATACACTGATCATCACGGAGCGCGTCTCGGGACTGTAAACTTAGAATCCCACTTCCAGACTCGGAAACTGCCGGAGAGCCCTCACGCATGACAATCGATCGCCGAACGTTCTTTTCCCTTGCCGGCGGCGCCGTCGCCGGCGGAACGGGGAGTGCGCTCGTCTTGCCATTTGCGCAACCGCCTGCATTCAACAGCGCGCATCCCGCTCCGCCGGCCAACTGCTGCGGCCTCACGGTGAACGTCAGGGCGCTTCCCTACGCGGCAAAGGGTGATGGCCGCACGAACGACACTGCAGCGATAATGGCGGCGGTGAATGCCGTCGCTGCGGCCGGCGGCGGCGTAATCGATCTCCCGGCCGGATCTTATTTGGTCGACTCAATCAGGATTCCGAGGATCCGCGGAGGAACGATCAGGTTCGTTGGCCAGGGGTGGAGCCTCGACGCTGGGGCAAACACACGGCTTATCAGTGCGAGTGCGTCGCCGATGTTCGTTCCCGCCGGTGGAGTGAACGGTCTCGAGCTGTCACTCGTCCATCTCGACGGCAACAACCTCGGCACTTATGGCTGGTACGGAAAGGACGGGAACAAGGCAAGATTGCTGAACGTCCTTGTAGACCGATTCAACACGTGCGGCATCTATTTCAACCAGGGGCTGTGCGAGCTCAGACAGTCGTACGTGCGCAACAACAAGGGCATTGGCGTGCGAGTTTACAGCGACAGCTGGATCTCAGGCTCGGAAATAGGCTCGAACGTCGGGGTCGGGTTGGTCGTGGCGAGCGGGGGGAATCGCATCACCGACAATCTCATCAACTCCAACGACTCGCATGGCATTCACATCACCGGCCAGTCTGCCCACAACAACCTTATCAATTCTGTCATCGGCGGATACCTCGGCGAGAACATTGGACAGAACATCATGATCGAGGGGAAGTCAGCGGCCGATCGCAATGTGGGCTATACATCGATTATCGGCTGCTTCATTCAGCAGGTCGGCCCGAAGAAAGCTGGTGGCATCGCCGTCAAATCCGCCCGCCAGGTTCAAATCATGGGAATCAATTATCTGGGCGGTCCAACCGACACCGGCTGCATTCGGATGGAGTCCTGTGATTCCTCGCAAATTATCGGCATCGCGTCGTCGTTTTCGTCGGGCAACGTGGTGCGTCTCATCGGGTGCGACGACATCAGCGTCTCGAATGTGACGTCGCGAGACAACGGCTCCCCACAGGCGCCTGTCGACGACACGTATGCGATATTGGTGGACGCAAACTGCCACCGCTGTTCCGTGACCGACCTGCACGTCACGGACGCGCGCTCGCAGACACATGCACGTGGCGTGAAGAACCTTGGCGCCAGCACGGTTGTGCTCGGCGCTTATTCCTTTGCAGGCGCGTCCGAACCGAATTCATTCGGCGACGCCGCGGTAATGACATACGAGGTGCAGTCGAGACAGTGGCTGACACGCCCGGGCCGATAGCCGCGCAGCGGTCTGAAGGCTTTCATCGCACTTTCATAAACGCAATATGCGCACAAAGGTTCTGAGGCTTCGTACCAGTCAAGCGGTACCCGACCTTCTGCGGAACAGGGACAGCATCCTGGATCTTCTTCCGGATTCCATGGAGAAAGTTACGGTGCTGGATGCCGAGTACCACTCGGATTCGAGGGACCGGTGGGTAGAGAACAACCAGATGGCTACCGAGCGAAACCTGAATGCGCATGGCCGGGTGATCGACGAAGTGGCCAGACAGCTGGACGACAAGGCAGTGATCCTGGAGCTCGCGGGCGGTGTGGGCTTCGATGCCGACCTGTTCCTGCGCCGGAAAGATCAATTCGCCTGTTATATCCTCTCGGAGCTTTCACCTTCGATGCTGGAGTATGCCAGAGAGAACAACCGCCTGCTGGCAGAGAAACCGGTCGTCCTATGCTGCCTCGATGCCAACCAGATTCTGATTGCCGACAGCCAGGTCGATGTGGTCTATACGGTCGCGGCGCTTCATCACTTCCCTCATCTGGACAGGTCTGTCCGAGAGATGGACAGGGTGCTGAAGCCTGGTGGCCGTGTGGTCTTTGGAATAGAGCCGAATTTTTTCTGGATGCAGACGATCACACGGCTACGGCCTGTATACAGAAGGCTGTTCCCGTCAAAAGCTCATTCCGCGGCGGATGAGGTCGCGGACGGGTTCGTGATGGGCGATTTCGCGCGCATCGCGTCCCTCACCGGGTGGGAATTGGAAAAACTTCTTGCGGGTTGGTTCTTCACGGGTTTCGCTCATTACGGGTTGGAGACCATTTTCCGCGTGTTTCGCCTGCGTCGGCGTCTCCGCCTGCCGCGAGCAATCGAGCGCCTCTTGCTGCTGGCTGACAAAGGGGTATTGCGGCTTCCCTTTTCGAGACCGTTCGCATGGCATTACACGGCAGTCTTCAGGAAGCCGGAGCTCGCGTCGTAGAGCCGCGGCAGCCAGCTTCAGCCTCATCGCGCACGAATGCCTCTACATCCTCGTAGGGAACGATCATCGAGATTCTCCGGCCAGCTCCCGGCCGGACACGGCGACCAGCGATTCGTCCATGTGGAAGTCGCATCCGTCCACCAGCCGGTCGCAGATAAGCCCCACGAAAGGATCGTTCCCGGGAAGCAAAAGCTCGCGCTTCTCGTGCTGAAGATTCCACCAGGGACCTTTTGGATCGTGCAGCAGCTCCAGCGGAACCTGCCGCTGTATGAAGTGCGAGTACGAATACTTGCGAACGTCGGCACGTTGCGAGTTGGTTAGCGGACCGAGGGTGCTGGCACGCCGGAGAAGGTCGCGGTATTCGGCCGGCGTAAGTCCATCGTGTGTGAACCCTTTGCCACCATAGTGGGCCTCACCGGCAAGAATTACCGGCTTCCCCATGAGGGCGAGCTCCAGACCCGCTGTCCCGTACACCGTCACGCCCCCGTCAATAAGCTCGAACAGGTTGGCGGGACTTATCTCCTCCTCGGCCGGAATGACGCGAACATGGTCTGGCAACGTGGCGAAGGTGGTCTCGATGAGCCGTTGCGCTCCACCGGCCGGATCGTCCCGGGCTTCGGCGGGGTGGATCTTTATCAGCCACTGGACGTCCGGAATGCCTATCGCCTGCCGTATCGTGTCGACCATCCACTCTTCAAATGATGGATACGCCATCGGCGCGAAATCGGCGACGCTGTCCCAGTTGATGTGCGCGAGAATCGCCCAGACGGGCTTATCGGTAGGCGCGTACTTCACGCGGAGGGCGCTGACGTCGCTGTTGTAGGCCTTCAGGCTCTGCCTCATGTCGAAGCTTATCTGTTTCTGGTATCGATCGTCGAAGAATTTGTCGAGCCGGGCGCTCTGGCGAGGAGTCAGGTCTGCGCGACGAATCTCGTTCCATTTCGTCTGGCTGACGCCCTTGAAGTCGATTCGCGCCGGATCTTCGACATGACGAATGTAGAAATGCCACGAGAGGTAGGACGACTTCCACGCGGTGACGGGAATGCCGCGGGCGCGCGCCACGTGGAGTGCCGGGCCCCAGTCGACATAGACACCGTGCGACATGAACACGCGCCAGGGATCGAACCGGTCGAAGGCGTTCTCCGCCGCGCAGGCAGTAACCAGTGCACTGAAGGCGAACTCCCGCACAACAGCTTCGCGCCCCGCCAGCAAGCCCCCCTGCAGATAGCGGACGATCGAGGAGCGAATGTTCTTGCCGATGCCGATGCCCTTGTAGCTGAGCGTCTCCAGCGTGTCCCACGTGACGTCGGCCGTGCCCTCCCAGAGAGCGCTGCGCTCAGCTTCGGAGATGAAGTCGCCGTTGTAGGAATAAGTGATTCCCATCGTCTCGAGCACTGAGCTCGTCTTGCGGATGCACGTAGGGCACCAGTCGCGCCAATTCTCAATCGGGACGCCGTCACTCGCCGTCCGGGCGGCACAGGCGCGGTAGGGCGCGTTGCAGATGATGGCGTGGACGCGATAGCCGCGAAGCTTCATTGCGGCCGCGATCGAAGTCTCGACGTGGAGGAGAAGGGGCATGCCGCCCGGTACCCAGAAGAGCAGTGTGCCCTTCGACGGATCCTTCGCGACGCCCCGATTGTACAAGCCCGCCATCTTCCGCCTGCGGTGTTCCTCAGTATGGCTGAACAATGCCTGCAATGACGGCGGGGACTTCTGAATCGCGATATGCGCGGCCATGCGCGCATAGCGGCTCATTGATTTGAGTGTATCGCTCAATTTCTACAAATAGTGCGCGCCATCATATCGGTAGACGTAGCGACTAAAACGGATGTTAAGGGTGGCTGGACTGGTGGCGACATAGCTGATGAATATAACGCCGCCAAAGG
>JALYJX010000279.1 GCA_030775065.1 Gemmatimonadota bacterium
GTTGACGTCTCGGTAGATTCGTTCGATCACTACACTCCGTCAGAGCGCACAACGCTGAACATGGTTCGCGCGGCCGATAAATATCTACCAACGATTGACAGAGAATTGAAAACGCTCACGCGCGCCGCGCCTACGTTCGATCTCTGCATTTACAACGCGGGAATGGATCCGTACGAAGGCTGCGACATCGGGGGACTGTCAGGAATCACGTCGAAAGTCCTTGCGGGACGTGAGACGATGGTCTTCGAGTGGTGCCAGGCCCATCGCATCCCTATCGCATTCGTGCTCGCGGGCGGATACGTCGGCAGTCGATTGACGCAGGAAGAGCTGGTTCTTCTCCATCGCTCTACGATCGAAGCATCGCCGCGGGATTTTGCACATTCGTAGGTAGAATCGATGCATCGACCTGTGGATTGCTGCGTAAACTGCTAACGCATGCCTTCCAGTGGCCGCTCCATAGTGTGTCTCACCTCATATATTCCGGAGTCCAAACGCGAGCCATGAAAATGCGCAGCTTTACCGCGGTCGTGGAGCGTGACCCTGAATCGGGAATCTACGTCGGGTATGTCCCGGGCTTTCCCGGCGCTCACAGCCAGGGCGCCACGCCAGAGGAGCTACAAGGAAACCTGCGAGAGGTCATCGAGATGTTGCTCGAGGACGGGGACCCCGAGCTGGATGGGGAATTCGTAGGAACCCAGACGATCCTCGTCGCATAAATTCACCGTGTCCTCGCTTCCCGCACTCAAGTCCAGGGAAGTGATCGCGCGGCTTGAGCGTCTCGGGTTTGCCGAAATTCGTCAGCGCGGGAGTCACAAGCAGTTCCGGCATGAGGACGGCCGAGTAACCACCGTTCCCGTGCACTCCGGCCGCGACATCACACCGCCGCTACTGCGAAAGATCTGTCGGGATATTCGCGTCCCTGTTCAGGAATTTCTAGACGCGTAGTGGGCCGTACAGCTCGGCGTCACGATTAGGGAAGTTCTCCTGCTTCCAGGTTCGCAACGAGATCGAGCAACCTCGCAGCTTCCCACGACTGGTTCCTTCTTCCCTCCGAGAGCGGGATCAGAATTCCGGCTGTCTGCAGCTCCTGGATTGCCTTGTACACCGAAGGTCTCGAGCCCCCGGTCGCAGCCATTGCTACCGGACCAGTGATCATTGGATGGGCTGGCAGGATATCGATCAGCTTCCATGCGACCGAATCTGCTCTTGGGGCTGCCGACGATGACAACTTCTCCCGCCACTGTGCCGTAAGCTCCTGAATCGCCACGAGGTATGTTCCCGCCAAGTTGGCGGCCGTCGCGGTCGCCTCAGAGAACTGCTCGATCCACCCGGCTGCTCCGCCTTCTTCCCGAAATTGCGTAAGGCCCTGAATGTAGCGGGCTTTAGACCTCGCCAGCACAACGCTTATCGGCGGCACGTATGAGGACGCAATCTTTCGCCGCCGAAGGACTATCTGAATCAATGCACGACCGGTGCGGCCGTTACCGTCGTCGAATGGATGTATTGTCTCGAACTGAGCATGTATGAGCGCTGCCTGGACGAGAGGAGGAAGTACGTCATCGTTCACCGCATTGCACAGGTCTTCGAGCAGAGGCGCAACACGATCGGGCGGAGGCGGGACATAGTCGGCTCCGCACGGATTATGATCATTTCCGCCTATCCAGTTTTGTTGTGTGCGAATCTGCCCGGCGACACGTGAGCTCGGCGCGCTTTCCATCAGCCGGCGGTGCACTGCCCGTATTTCCCTGACCGAAAAGCGTTTGACAGTCGCCGCATCTTCGACAGCCAGCTCCATGGCGTCTATGTTCGCAAGGATCTCCAGAGCTGTCGGGCTCGGCTTGCCGCCGGATTCCTTACGCGCCTCCGCCCTCGCTAACTCCCGTACGCCAAGGTGCATTCCTTCGACTTTGGACGATGCGATCGATTCCGTTCGGAGGAGCAACCGCGCCAGAGGTTTGAGTCCAGGTCGTGCCACATCATTCAGAGCGCGAACGGCGTTCTCCGCTTCGGAAACCATTCCCATACCTTCGGCACTCAGCTGAATTCGACTCGAGGCCAGAAGATCAGGAATGAATGCCTCATATTTGCAGGCCTTGCGGTACTTCGCCGGCGCGTAAGTAGCGGGATTGTGCCGCCACGTCAGGGTGATTCGCTTTCCTGGCATCCGCTCCTCGACCTTTCCGTTGTCAAACCTGACAGGCGGGGTCCATTGCAAGGCTATTCCACGAAACCTGACTACACCATAGCCTTAGTTAGCTTTATTGTCTATCCCTAACTAAGCTCCCGGCTCGGATAAAGCTGACAAGCGATTGGAAGAAGGACTGAAACCGGGAGAACGACCTTGAGATTGTCGACCATTTCTCCGCCGACTGATAGGTTATCGCGGACATGCACTGCGATAAGCTTCTCTTGGCCGGAATGCTGCTCGTCAATGCGCTATCAGTAGCGCCGAGCCAGGCGAGCGCGCAAACACGCCCCAATGTCGTCTTCCTCATGTCCGACGACCACGCCGCGCACGCGATTTCGGCCTACCAGAAATACCTGAAATACGGCGCGCACCTGCCCCGCACACCGAATCTCGATCGCCTCGCCCGCGACGGGATGCTGTTCGTCAATTCCTTCGTCACGAATTCCATCTGCGCGCCCGCCCGCGCGACGGTCCTCACCGGCCAGTACGGACACCTGAACGGTGTGATGACCAACACCGAACCGCTGCATCCCACCACCGTCACCTTTCCGCGACTGATGCAGGCGGCCGGATATCAGACCGCGCTATTCGGCAAATGGCACCTCAAGACGCAGCCCGTTGGGTTTGACCGATACGAAATCCTTAGCGGTCAGGGGACGTACTACAATCCGGTCCTCTACAGATCCGCTAGCGACAGCACTCGCTACATGGGCTACACGCTCGACATCGCCACCGGCCTCGCACTGGATTGGTTGCGCGGTGCGGGCGCAACGGATCGCCCCTTCCTGCTGATGCTCACCTTCAACGCACCGCACCGGTGGTGGGATCCGGGCCCGAATCAGCTCGCGCTGTACCGCGATACGCTGTTCGCCGAGCCGCCGACGTTCTGGGATTCTGCGGGCGGACGCGCATCGCCGGCGAAAGATCCGGAGATGAAGATCGGCCTCGATCTCGTCCCGCGTGATCTCAAGCTCGCCGATCCGACGAATCTCACGCCCGAGCAGCTCACCACTTACAAAGCCGCCTACGCAAAGGAAAACGCCGCGCTCCGCAGTGCAAATCTTACCGGCGACGCGCTCACGAAATGGAAATACCAGCGCTTCATCGCCGACTACATGCGCGTCGTCTCGGCTCTCGACGAACAGGTCGGAAAGGTCCTCGACGCACTCGATGCTGCCGGCCTCTCAAAGAACACTGTCGTCGTCTACACCTCCGATCAGGGCTTCTTCCTCGGCGACCACGGCTGGTTCGACAAGCGATGGATGTACGAGGAATCGCTGCGCACACCGCTGATCGTTCGCTGGCCGGGTGTCGTAAAGCCCGCGTCGAGCAACACGGATCTGGTGATGAATCTCGACCTGGCCGAAACGTTTCTCGACATCGCTGGCGTATGGCCGCCGCCGACAATGCAGGGGACCAGCATCGTGCCCCTTCTCAACGGCAGAACTCCAAAGAACTGGCGCGACGCGATCTACTACCAGTACTTCGAGTATCCCGGCTGGCACGCGGTGCGACGACAGTACGGCGTCCGCACAAAACAGCACAAGCTCATTCACTACTATGAGATAGGCGAATGGGAGCTGTTCGATCTCACGCGCGATCCGGAGGAGCTGCGCAACGTCTATGGCGACAGGAAATACGCGCCGGTTGTCGCGCAGATGAAACGAAAGCTCGATGATCTGAGGAGACAGTACGCCGTACCCGCGAAGGATCCCGCCCCGTACTATCCGTGGGAGCTGCCGCCCGAATATCGCCGTCCTGGAACGCCAGGCCCCCCGCTTCGGAGGCCTTTTTGGCCCAATCCAGCGCCCTGAAGCGGCGACCAACCAGCCTCTTCTTCGCGCCCTGAAGGGGCCCCGGAAAAATCTCCTGTCTCAACGATGTACCGGGGCGTATTTTGTCGGCGGACCAATCCCCCCAAGGAAATGACCGAAACACCCGACACGCCCGAAAAGCCGTTCGAAGAACAGCTGAGATCCTCTCTTTCCCACGCCTACGACATCGAGCGCGAGCTCGGCGGCGGAGGGATGAGTCGCGTGTTTGTAGCTACCGACCGATTGCTGGGCCGAAAGATCGTCATCAAGCTCCTCTCGCCCGAGCTCATCGAAAGCGTCAACCGCGCGCGATTCCGCCGCGAAATTCAGGTCGCCGCGCAGCTCCAGCATCCACACATCGTCACGCTCCTTTCGGCGGGCGAGGACGGCGACCTCGTTTACTACACGATGCCGTTCATCGAGGGAGAGTCGCTCAAATCCGCTGTCGAGCAGAAAGGCCCGCAGCCGGTTCGAGAGGTCATCCGGATTCTCTACGATGTTGTCGATGCGCTCTCTTATGCGCATGCGCGCGGGGTAGTCCACCGCGACATCAAGCCGGCAAATATTCTCCGGTCGGGGAATCACTCGCTGGTCACCGACTTCGGAGTAGCCAAAGCTCTTAACGCAGCCATGTCGTCGTCGCCAATGACCTCCACGGGAATGGCGATCGGCACCCCGGCGTACATGGCGCCAGAGCAGCTCGCGGGCGATCCAACGGCTGATCATCGCATCGACATCTACGCGGTTGGATTGCTCGCATACGAGCTCCTCGCCGGGAAATCTCCGTTCTGGGCGGCGACTCCCCAGGCGCAGATGGCAGCGCTCCTGACTCTGGATCCGAAGCCGCTCAATGAGCTCCGAAAGGATGTTCCGAAGAAGCTTTCGGATGTCATCATGGCCTGCCTCGAGAAAGACCCTGCCGACCGGCCACCGACAGCAGAGGCCCTGATGATCCTGCTCGACGGCATTGCGACAATGTCCGGCGAGATCAGAACGAGAGAGCACAAGGTTCCCACGGACGAGCACAAGGTTCGTGCGAAAACGCAGAAGGTTCGTACGAAACAGGAAAAGGAGCGAGCAAAGGGGCGCACGGCCCCCGTGCCCGTCCCGGTGCCGTTCTTTGTCGAAGGCGAAGGCGAGGAGAATCCCCCCGAAAAGAGTCGTCGCGGATTGCTGATCGGCGCCCTCGCCGTGCTGCTCCTCGCTGCGACGGGTGCGGGTGCCATGCTCTTCTCCAAACGCGGTGGCACGGAGCGGCAGGCCGGGTCCGCTGAGGCACAGAAGTCGGCCCTTGCTGCCGGAGAGACGCCGGCGGCCGGGGCGGCCGGGGCCGGGGTGGCCGGGGC
>JALYJX010000280.1 GCA_030775065.1 Gemmatimonadota bacterium
TTATAGATGCAGGCTGCGCCACAGGCGCGGTGAGAAAGAAGCAGCACGCGCCCTTGCGTGAAACGTTCAGAGTCCAGCTAAAAATGAAAGCGCGCCAAAGGCGCGGTGAAGCTGAAGGTGACGAACAAGGAGCGCGCGCCTCGTGAGGCGTGAGTTTCACCTTTAACAGGGATTACACAGGAAACTAAAAAAAACCCCCTCCCTCAGAAATGAGCGGAGCTTGAGCGGGCAAGACAGATAACGAGCGGAGCCAACCGAATAGCGCAATTCAGCGGATGCTGGTTGCGACTGATTGTACCCTCGGGAGGTGACGCGAAATGGCATATCTAATTGCTCTTCTACACGGAATTCTGTCGTTGGCGGACGGAAGCAGCTGGACCTAGTTCTTGAGGCTGGGGGTTTCGTCTTCTTATGTCCATTCGTATTCGCGTATACGTCAGTGCGCTCTCATTGGCCGCGTTAATCGCGGGTGGACTGCTGTATTGGATGGACCCGTTAGTTACTGCGTCTGCAGTTCAGGCTGCGATTGTGTTCGCCGTCCTGAGTGCCGTTTGCGAAATGCTCGCATATAAGAAGGCGGGCCGTAGCGAATCAGGCTCGATCGCTTTCTTGCCAATTCTGGCTTCGGTCATATTGGCGCCGAATTGGGTCACGGTCGGAACCGTGACAATCGCTACTCTTCTTGTTCAAGTAGCGAATCGACGGGTCTTTATCAAAGGCGTATTCAACGTTGTCCAAGCGGCGCTTTGGGTTGCCCTCAGCATTGCTGCCTATAAGTCTCTCGGTGGGACTGCTTTTGTCGCGGGTTCAGGGCCATACTTACCAGCTTTTGTAGCGAGTCTCCTGGTTTTTGCCGTCGTCAATTCAGCTGCAGTTTCAGGAGCAATCGCCATAAGCGAGCAAGAGCGTTTTTGGGGACTCTGGTCAAGCAGGGCACGCGTGACAGTTATGTACGATCTCTTCACGTTGCCGTGTGTTTACGTGTTTGCGTATTGCTACGTTGAGTGGGGAGCCTTGGGCGCGACCGCTCTTGTCGTGCCGGCATTGGGGATTCGTGCCCTTTATAAGGTCAACTGGGAGCTCGAGCAGACGAATCACGAACTGTTACAGCTTATGGTTGCTGCAATCGAGGCGCGCGATCCGTACACCTCAGGTCACTCACGCCGTGTCTCGAGAAATTCTCGGCTGATCGCGCAGGCCATTGGACTTCCTGACAAGCAAGTCGAGCGTGTGGCGGTTGCTGCGCTGCTTCATGATGTCGGAAAGATCCACGAAGTATTCGCGCCGATCTTAAGCAAACCCGGCCGCCTCACTGCCGAAGAGAATGCGATCATGCAGACGCATCCAGTCAAAAGTGAGGAACTGGTTCGAATGGTGTCGCAGCTTAAGGATGTTGTTTCGCCAATTCGACATCACCACGAAAACTGGGACGGCACCGGCTATCCCGACGGGCTAATGGCAGAGAACATTCCAATCGCCAGCCGCATCATCATGTTTGCGGACACGATCGACGCAATGACAACCGACAGACCCTACCGAGGCGCGCTGACCGAGACGCAAGTTCGGGCCGAGTTCGTAAAGTTACGTGGGCGTCAGTTTGACCCGTCAATCTGCGATCAGCTTCTTAGCAGCCCGATTTATCTAAAGCTGTTCGACCAGGATGTTCCCCTAACTCCCGCTATTGCCGGGCAGGAGCGCTGGAAGACTCCCGCGCCCGTTCCGCTGCTTGCGAGCTGAAGGAAGATACCTTTCCAGGTTCGTCAATAGGTGGACTGGCGGAGGATATGGTTCCCTTCGAAAGTTCGTCACATATTCGGTCAGCAGTTTCAAGGCATGTTTCTTTTTGCCAGCGGCGGTGAGACCGACATAGAGGGCGAAGGCTGGAAACGCCTGACGGCTGGTGCATCGCGATCGAAGGTGAGCCTCCTCGAGTACCCCCAGCAGCGCGTCGCTGGGAACGCCCCCGCACGCCACTTCGACGGCAACACAAAGTGACGCCGAGTACACTCGACTGAAAGCGACAGGCATACGTCGCAACTTGCCGACGCTGCGCGGTAAGAACCTCCTCGCGTCCGACGGACGATCACTCAAAAGTGCAAGTCGTACCGAAATTCCATTGAACTCTAACAACGCATGCTTTTGTTCATGCGTGATTTTCTGAGCTTTAAGCATATCAAACCAGTGACGCGCTGCATCATTTCGCCCGCGCTCAAGATCCAAGTTCGCGAGATGCAAATACACTTCGGCTGAGGCGAACTGAATCTTATGGTCCTTGGCCACGGCGAGAGCTTCAAGGAGTGTACTTTCAGCATCTTCGAACAATCCAGCTGTTCGAAGCGGGCCAACGGCGTTGCAAAGCGCCCTAAGTAGTTCACCCACGTTTCCGTTACTGCGTTGTTCATCTATCAGAGAGCGAGCCGCAGCGACGCCGGCCGATAGGTCACCGCATATGGTGTGGAATACAACCGACGGTTCCAGTTGTGCTGCCGTCGCCACGCCAGGCGCTTCGGCGAGCTTGGCGACGAGCTTGTAGACGCCCTGCATGGCTGCGTGATCACAGGTCTCGTCGAGTAGCATCAGAGCTAAGGTGCCGGCCTCAACCCGGTGGCTTGGCGTCGCGCGTGAGTCGTTCAGGCAGCTAAGAGTTTTCGCTAGTGTGCGCTCGTCTCGCTCGTCGCGCCAGGCTGCCCGCAGAGCCATCAACTCAAGATCGTCGTGTATGTCGCGCTCGGGATTGATGCGAAAGCTTACCTTGCGTGCTTTCGCTACCACGTCTCTAACCCTGTACCAAACGCTCGCCCGAAAGTACGCGCGAGCTTGACCTTCGAGGATCTGCTCAGATTCTGCAGGAGTCGTGCAGTAAGCTAAGCACCTTCCATACGCCTCCGCTGCAGCGCTCGGCAGGCCAACGTCCATGAGATGAGTTGCGCAGGACTTCGCCAGTTGGAATGCGCGACCGACATTTCCAGCTAGATGCCAATGCTTTGCGCAATCCCAAAGGGTTGACGCAGAACGTTCATCGTCTATCTCAGCCTCGAAGACAACTCCGGCCTGGCGATGAAGAAACGCGCGCGCCGGTGGGGTGAGACGCGCGAGCGCAGCATTTGAGAGGAGATCGTGACGGCTAAACAAGCGGTCGGCGGAGGCCTTGCCTGATTCGTCTGCTTCGATGACAAGCATCCCCGCGAGCCCTAGCTCATTGATCGCAGGAAGCATCTCGTGCGCCTCGAGGCCTATCAGCTTCTCTATCCGATCGAGAGTTGCATTTGTCTCAAGCACTGCACAAGTCTGAAGCAGTAGAAGTGCATTAGCGCCGAGCCGAGAAATCCTCTCATTTAGAACGGCGGCCAGTGACGGCGGAATCTCCTGCTGATTGCCGGTCTCTACCCAGTGGTTCGCCAGCTCCTGAAGGAAATACGGATTACCCTCGGCAACGCGAACACACCAGTCGAGATACCTTTCGTCGACCTCTCTCCCTTGCTGCCTGACAACGCCGAGAAAGACATCCTTCGACGCTCCTGAGTCGAGCGGTGGTAAGTGGATCTCTATCAACCCTTCCGGCAGGCGCGACCAGTCTTCTGGCCAGTCCCGTCCGGTAAATGCGAAGAGGATTGAATGGTCCGTCGCCCAGGCGACCATTTCGCCCAGCAGTTTCGCTGACGTCGAATCGAGCCAATGCACATCTTCTATCAGAACAATGAGACACCCCTCTTCGGAGACCGCATCGATCAAGTCGAAGAGTGACTGCTGCACACCGGAATACACGAACTCGAAGTCGCCATCGCTCGACCTGCTGTCGATGACCGACCGCTTGTGTCTTGTAAGTCGATCCAGATAACCGAAAGTCTCGGGTGAGCAACCAATCGCACCTCGCATTGTCCGCAGTCCCGGCACCAGATCGACGAATGCCGACAGCGGGCGATGCCGATCGTTTGGTCGGCACTGAACGCGCTGCGTCGGAATTCCCTGCAGCGATGCAAATGTTGCGAACTCGGCCAACAACCGAGTCTTTCCGACACCGGCATCACCCCACACCAGGCATGACTGACCCTTCTTATCGCGCGAGCGGCGCAACAGCTCTCCGAGCTGCTCCATCACAGCACCGCGCCCGACAAGTGGTGATTGCCCTACCGCTGCCTCCATTCGCGGATGCATCCGATCAGCGATTCGGCGCCGCATGATCGTCGCCGGAAGCCGAAGATCAGTTGGCCCGCTCCCGACCTCATTCAAATACTTGTCGAGGATCTCCATCGCCTGGAGCTTGCCACCACGCATGGCGCACGCTTCAGCCATCGCCAGCGTCGCTTCTTCATTGTATGGCTGAAATCGAAGGAGCTTCGCCGCGTTACGCTCCGCCTCGACCCACTCTCCCTTCACTCGATGCCGGGCGATTATTCCGAGCATCACGCGGGTCATCGAGGCGTTGACGTCTGCTTTCCAGGTATCGAGCCACTCGAGATACCGTTGAGAAAAGCGCGGCTCGTAAGCCGGCAGAAGAACCAGCGCGTCGTTGCCGCTCCGCTCGAGGCCGTTTCGCGTTGCGAGGAAATCCTCGTAGTCGACCTTAACGGATTCCGTGGCCAGCGAGACGTGTCCCTTGCCCGCGACCTCGATTGGAAAACCGAGTCGCCGAAGCTTGAGGAGAGTCTGCCGCAACCGATGGCCGGCGTTTCGATCGGAAGCATCGGGCCAGAGAAGAGCCTGAAAGCTCCTCCTGCCTACCGGCTCCCTGCGCTCGAGCAGCAGATACAGCGCGGCCGCAAATACGATCTCAGCCGATGGATCGATCATCGTTACCGGAGTCGCGATTGTCGCATCGCCCAACGCGCGCAGACTGATTCCGGGATTCGGCTTTTTGGTCACGGGCCCAAAATACGGCTCCCGCGTCACTGATGCGTCAGCGAGCTGTGGCGCCGGTCGCCTCGCCCCCGGCAAGCCCTAAAAAAAAGCCGCCACTCCAGTTTGAGCGGCGGCAAGTTTCATCGGAACTTCTCTCCCAGCCCGGTCTACCTCAGCGCAAACTCAACCCTCTCTTCCACTGGATGATTCGCGCTCGCCAGCACCGCCACCGCCGTGAACTTCCCGTGCGCGTTCGACCCGCTCCAGCTGTCAGCAAACACCGCGTTGTCCTTCGACTTGATCAGCTTGTTCTGAAGCGCCTGCGTGAACATCCGCCCCTTGCTCCAGCGCCACACTTCCCGGCCGTTCTCGTCCAGCACGTAAAAATCGTGCGTCTTCCCGTTCGGGAACCTCAGCTCCACCATCCGCGTGCTGTTGTTCCGCACGTTCAGTGTGAAGCGAACACCGTCGCTCACCTTAACCG
>JALYJX010000281.1 GCA_030775065.1 Gemmatimonadota bacterium
CTCCAGTCGAAGCCCTCGACGACTACACGCCGCGACAGACGTCCAAGCTCTATGCGATGGACGGCCGCTTCATCGCCGAGCTCGGCCTCGAGCGACGGACCCTCGTCAAGCTGGACGAGATACCCCCCACGGTTCAGCAGGCATTCGTCATTACCGAGGACAAGCGCTTTTACGGCCACGCCGGCGTTGACTGGATTCGTGTTTTCGGAGCACTGGGCCGCGACATTCTCGCCCTTGCGTGGGATCAGGGTTTTTCCACGATTACCATGCAGCTGGCGCGAAACGTCTTTCCGGAGCGGCTTACGCGTGAGAAGACGCTGGTTCGCAAGATTCGCGAAGCGAAGGTCGCCCGGGCGATCGAGGCGAAGTACGACAAGAAGAAGATTCTCGAGCTCTACCTCAACCAGATCTCTCTGGGCAACGGTGCGCACGGTGTGGAGGTCGCATCGCAGCGATACTTCGGAAAATCCGTCCGCGACCTGAATCTGGCAGAGGCAGCAACGCTTGCTGCGCTTCCTAAAGCGCCCGAGCGATACAACCCTCGCAAGCATCCCGACCGCGCAGTTCAGCGGCGCAACACCGTGCTCGGTCTCATGCGCCAGAACGGCGCCATCAGCCCGGCGGATGAGAGCGTGGCGCGCGCTTACCCGCTCCGCCTGGCGAACAAGGAGGAAGCCGGCGACGTCGCCCCTTATTTCGTGGAATGGATCCGCCAGCAGCTCGACGATCAGTTCGGCAAGCAGCTGTACGAGCAGGGTCTCAAGGTATTCACGACACTCGATCTCGACCTGCAGTCCGCCGCCGAGCGGGCGCTCGAGCGACAGCTCCGGCTCATCGAGGCGGGTCGATACGGAAGGTACCGGCATGAGAGCTACGAGCACTACGTTGCGCGCAGCCTTGCCGGCAGCGAGCCTGGCGCACACTCGCCTTACCTGCAGGGGGCGCTCGTCGCGCTCGATCCGCGCAACGGGACAATCCGGGCGATGGTGGGAGGACGCGATTTCTACGACTCGAAGTTCAATCGCGCCACGCAAGCGCTGCGGCAGCCCGGCTCTGCTTTCAAGCCTATCGTCTATGCCGCGGCGGTGCAGAACGGCCGGCCCCCATCCTACATGGTCAACGACTCACCGATCGTCGTGCCCCTGGGAGGTGGTGGCGGCAAGGATTGGACGCCGAGGAATTTCGACGGACAGTTTCTGGGATTCATGCCCATGCGCCGCGGACTCTATGAGTCCCGCAACCTCGTGGCGATCCGCATCGGAATGGAGCTCGGCGAGCAGACAGTGATCAACGAAGCCCGCAATTTCGGGTTGACGACGCCTATCCCACCGTATCCCTCAATTCATATCGGCGCGGCGGATGTCTATCCGCTCGAGCTGATCTCCGCATACTCGGTCTTCGCGAATCAGGGAATTCGCGCTACGCCGAATGCCATCCTTCGCGTGGAGAACGCGAGGCAGGAAGTCCTCTGGCAGCAAACGCCGGCGCGGACGCAGGTGCTTTCACCCGAAGAGTCCTGGATCATGGTGGACATGATGAAGGATGTGGTTCGCCGCGGCACAGCCGCCGGTGTGTGGGGCGCAGGCTTCCATGTTCCCGCAGGCGGCAAGACTGGAACGACCAACGACGGGACGAACGTCTGGTTTATCGGCTACACGGCGGACCTCGTCGCGGGAGTGTGGATAGGGCTCGATCGCCCGCAGAAAATCCTCGGCGACGCGCAGGGCGGACGGCTCGCCGCCCCGGCGTGGACGCAGTTCATGTCGGAGGTCTATCGCCGCCGAACCACGCCGCCCGACTGGCCGCGTCCGATTTCGATTATCACCCGCGAGATAGACGTCAGCACCGGCATGCTGCAAACGCCTTACTGCGCGCGAGACCTGATTCGTTCCGAGTTCTTCGTTCCCGGCACCGAGCCGATGATGGAATGCAACAAGCATTACGGTTATGGCTATCCCGGGTACATCGATAGTCTCGGACGCGCACCCGACACGTCTTCGCGAATTCCGGATACGATCTATCTGCCTGCGCCAGCACCGATGCCGAGTCCATTGCCGCCTCCGGTTGCACCGCCGCAAACGAGGGTGGCCCCGGGCGCAGCGCCGATCCCACGCCCGGCACCGCCTTCGCCGCGTGGCGACACCAGCCGCTCGAGAACCATTTTCGACACGGTCTCACGAGTGCGTCCGCGGCCGAATGTCCTGCCAGGCAGCGATACCGTCCGCCGCGACAGTCTCCAGCGGCCGGTGCCTCGATGAAGCGCTACCACGCGCGCTGGGTCGTGCCGGTTACAAGCGATCCGATCGAGCATGGTTGTGTTGCCGAGCGGGACGGAATAATCGAGTACGTCGGCCCGCTCGATGGAGCCCCTGCGGGCGAAGACCACGATCTCGGCGAAAGCGTCCTCCTGCCCGGAATCATCAACACGCATACGCATCTCGAGCTCACGGCGATGCGCGGGTTCCTGGAGGATTTGTGCTTCAACGACTGGATCGACAAGCTCCGTAGCAGCCGCAAGGAAGCATTGACGGAGGAGATGCTGCTCGATTCCGCGCGATACGGAATCGTCGAGGGGCTGCACTCAGGAATCACCACTTACGCCGACACTTGCTCGGCCGGACTGGTGATGGATGCGATGCTGGAGATGGGTGTGCGGGGAATAATGTTCCAGGAGACTTTCGGCTCCGCGCCCGATCAATGCGAGAGTGCGATTGCAACGCTCCGCGAGCGCGTTGCCGAGCTCCAGAAGAAGGAGACGGAGCTCGTGCGAGTCGGGATCTCGCCGCATGCGCCGTACACGATCAGCGACGACCTCTACGCCGCCACGGCTCAATTCGCCGGGGAATCGGGGCTGCGAATGGGACTTCACATCGCCGAGAGCGCGGCGGAAACGGAGATCGTGTGCTCAGCGACGGGGCCGTTCGCCGTCGAGTGGCAGGTGCGCGGCCTCGAGCTCGTGCCAAGGGCGCGGTCTCCAGTCGCGCTTCTCGAGAGAACAGGCTGCCTCGCGACATCGCCGCTTCTCATTCATTGCGTGATGCTCGACACTGAAGACATTGCGACAATCGCGCGGCACAACTGCTCCGTCGCCCATTGTCCGGCATCCAACGCGAAGTTCGGGCACGGCATTTCGCCAATCGCGGACCTTCTCGCCGCCGGCGTCACCGTTGGCCTCGGGTCTGATTCCGTTGCAAGCAATAATCGCATGGACATTCTCGAAGAGGCGCGTCTGGCGATTCTCTTTCAGCGCGCGACGAAGAAGAGCGAGCGCGCATTTACGGCGCGGCAGGCCCTGGAGATGGCGACAATCGGCGGCGCGCGCGCGCTGCAGATCGATGACCGCGTCGGCTCGCTCGAAGTGGGCAAGGAAGCCGATCTAGCGGCATTTTCGCTGTCCGCAGCACGCGTCACTCCCGTTGGGGACGTCATCGCCGCGATTCTCTTCGCCGTGGCAGGCACGCCGGCGCACTTCGTCGCGGTCAAGGGACGCCCGCTCCTCGCGGAGCGTGAGCCGTTGTCAGTCGATCCCGAGCTGCGCGCTCGTGTCGCCTCGGCGGCAGACTCGCTGGCAGCGTGGGAGCGTGCGGCGACGTGGATTCCAGCCACGGTGGGTAGCGTCTCCTAGCATAATCTCGATAGCTTTTCAGTCTCACCCCGAGGCGGATGGCACCGATGGCTCGACCAGCAAAGCAGCAGCACCGTATCTGGCGCGACGGACAGATGGTGAACTGGGAAGACGCAACGGTTCACGTGATGAGTCACGTCGTGCACTACGGCTCGAGCGTCTTCGAGGGAATCCGCTGTTACTCCACACCGGAGGGCCCCGCGATCTTCCGGCTCGCCGACCACATGCGCCGGTTCGCTGACTCCTGCCGGATCTATCGAATGCCGCTCACGCACTCGCACGCGGCTCTGATGCAGGGCTGCATCGATACTGTTGCGGAGAACGGTCTGGAGCAGTGCTATCTTCGTCCTGTCGCGCTTCGCACCGGCGAGCAGATGGGAGTATTCCCGAAGGATGCACCGCTCGAGGTGTTCATCGTTCCCTGGCAGTGGGGCGCGTATCTCGGCCAGGCGGGTCTGTCGGAAGGCGTCGATGTTTGTGTCTCGAGCTGGCGGCGCGCCGCTCCCGACACTTTCCCCACGATGGCGAAAGCCGGCGGCAACTATCTGAATTCGCAGCTCTCTTTGATGGAGGCGCGGATGGACGGCTATGCCGAGGGGATAATGCTCGACTACTTCGGCTTTGTCTCCGAGGGGAGCGGTGAGAATCTTTTCCTCGTCCGCGATGGAAAGATGTTCACCTCAACACTCGGTTCCGGGATCCTGCACGGAATCACGCGTGACTCGGTACTGACTCTTGCACGCGATATGGGCATCGGCGTCGTCGAGGGCACCATTCCGCGAGAGATGCTGTACCTCGCCGATGAGCTTTTCTTCACCGGCACTGCCGTCGAGATAACACCGATTCGTTCAGTTGATCGCATACCTGTCGGAACAGGGAAGCCGGGACCCATCTCGCTGGCGATTCAGAAGGAGTACATGGGAATAGTCAAAGGCACTATCGCCGATCCGCACGGGTGGCTGACTCATGTGCCGAGCGAGGTTCCCGCGGGTATTTAACCGGTACCCGTTGTATATTCTGCGTCGTAGCAACGCAACCGGAGGAGTGCTTGATCGTAGGTTGTCTGGCACTGAATGCATCGTTCGAGCCACTGACGATGGTGCCGATGAGGCGCGCGCTCAGGCTCGTGATCGACGGCAAGGCCGAGATTGTCGAGGCCGACCCGGGGCGCGTAGTGCGCTCGGAGCGGCTGACTTTGCCGCGCCCGGCGGTCATCCGTCTCACCCGCTTCATTCACGTGCCGCGACGTTTCCGCCGTCAGGTGACGAATACATTCCTGTTTGCGCGCGATCGCTATCGCTGTCAGTACTGCGGGCGTATGCAGATCGAGCTGAGGCCGCGTGAGTCACTGACGCGCGATCATCTGATCCCGTTGTCGCGTGGTGGGACAAACGAGTGGACCAACGTCGTCACCGCGTGCAGCCCATGCAACACGCGCAAGGCGAACAACCTGCCGAGTGAAGTCGGAATGCATCCCATGCACGCGCCGGTTGAGCCGCACTTCGTGCATCTGAGCTGGGCGGTGCGCCGGCTGACTCCAACGCAGGCCCGTTACATCAAGCTCTTCTACGGCGACGAGACGCTACATCGCCTCGAGGATCTCGAGCACCGGCATCCGTCCAGCGGTCAGCTTCAACATGTGCAGCACGGGCACCAGCAC
>JALYJX010000282.1 GCA_030775065.1 Gemmatimonadota bacterium
CGTATTGCTGTGTTACGTCCCTGCCCTGCCCTTTGACAACGAGCTTGAATTCGTCGGGCTTGAGCAATGGATCATCCCGCAGCTCGAGCGAGAACGATGCGGCTTTCTGGAGCTTGTGGACCAGCTCCTTCTCTTCCTCGAGAACGTACATCGCTACTTCGGGATGGAGCTTCACCAGCAGGTTGTCCCGGCGGCCTTCTATCACCATTCGCCGCACCGACCGCTCCATTCTCCGCACGATCGTCTCGGGTGTGAACACTCGTCCGGTGCCTTCGCATGTCGGGCACGGCCCGGTCATGCTCTGGTAGTGACTCTGCCTGACGCGCTGCCGGGTCATCTCGATCAGCCCCAGGTCGCTTACCGCGAAAGCCTTCGTGCGCGCGCGGTCGCGACTCAGATGAATACGAAGCTCCTGCAGCACACGCTCCCTGGACTGCCTCGTCTCCATGTCGATGAAGTCGCAGACGATAATTCCTCCAACGTCGCGAAGCCGGAGCTGGCGCGCGACCTCGGCAGCGGCCTCGATGTTCGTCCGCAGCACCGTCTTCTCGGGGTCCTTCTTGCCCGTATACCTGCCCGAGTTCACATCGATCGACACCAGCGCTTCAGTCGGCTCGATTATGAGGTACCCGCCTGAAGGAAGATCGCAGCGGCGCTTGAAGGCATTACGGATCTCGGATTCGATTCCTGCTGAGTCGAAGAGCGGC
The DNA here is from genome assembly GCA_030775065.1 of Gemmatimonadota bacterium. Taxonomy (GTDB): domain Bacteria; phylum Gemmatimonadota; class Gemmatimonadetes; order Gemmatimonadales; family Gemmatimonadaceae; genus UBA4720. The sequence goes on from JALYJX010000282.1 coordinate 708, forward strand.
GTCGGCGCGTCGTACAACATGACGCGGGGTATGAGATCGGGAGCCACTGTCTTGAGGTATTCGACCACCTCGTTGAACACCGGCTTGGAGTCGATCTTCAGGCTGTCGACCTTTGCGCTGAACAGATCGCGGACAAGACCCCGGGTCAGCCCCGTCTCGCGGTGCAAGAGAGCAGGCGCGCGGGTGAACTTGGACTTGCGCTGGATCTTCTTCCACTGCGCCATCAACATCTCGAGGTCTCGTTCCAGAGCTTCAGGAGTGACGTCCTCGCTCACGGTCCGGACGATTACTCCCCCCGAGCGCTCGGGCAATATCGCGGCGACCTGCTCCTTGAGACGCTGCCTTTCCGCTCCTGACCCGATCTTCCGGCTTACGCCGACGCGCGACGAATCGGGGATGTAGACCAGGAATCGACCGGCGAGGGAGAGCTGGGCGGTTACGCGCGGACCCTTCGTCGAAATGGGCTCCTTGGAGATCTGAACCATGATCTCCTGCCCGCGCTTGAGCGCATCCTGGATGGGCGGCGCCTTGCGGCCTCTTCGCGATTGGTGGACAGCAGCGGGCAGACTCTCAGCGCCATTGCGCGACGCCGACGCGACTCCGTTCCCATTCTCGGGATCGTCCTCGTCTTCGTCGTCTTCCGCTTCTTCGGCGCTTTCCTGGACCAGATCCGAGGCGTGGAGGAAGGCGCTCTTCTCGGTGCCGATCTCGACGAATGCGGCCTGAATTCCCGGCAGCACCGCTTCGACCTTCCCAAGGTATACGTCGCCTACCATGCGACGGTTGTCTGGACGATCGACGAGGAGCTCTACGAGCTTCCCGTCCTCCAGGATCGCCACGCGCGTCTCACGCGCGCCGGCGTTGATGAGGATTTCTCTTTTCATCGTTGTCCACCCGGCATCCGTGACGGCGACTCGGCATCACGGGATTGCGGGCGGATGTCCCTGTGTGTGGGCGCGCACTACTGCGACGCTTGAGTGGACTTCAGGGCCAGCGCTGATTTTCCCCAGCGAGGGCTGGTGCCGGACGGCGCGAGTCGCGCGCTCGTCCCCAGTCTCGCCAGAGCAATGGATTTGTTCGTTTGTAATGTAGGGAAAAACTCTCTTTTGGCAATAGTGACAACGACTTAAGGCCTCTCAACTAATCCTGAGCGCCAGCCACGCAATAGCTAGCAGATATGTGAGCAGGGCCTTCCACTCGCCATGCTTCATGTACAGAGCGGGGCTGAACCCACCGGCGGTCGAAGCTTCGTCACGCCATGGTTTCACTCGCGGAACAAACGCCGGGACGTTCTGTGAATAGCGCGTATAGGCGTCCGGGAAACGGCCGCTGATGTTCGCCCGTTCCCTTTCCATGGTTGGTGTATACACGAATGCCCAAAAGGCTATGACCACCAGCAGAAGCGCCCAATGGGCGGCGACGGCGAACCCCGCCGCGATCAGAAAGCTCCCGAAATAGAGCGGGTTGCGGGTATGCGCGTACGGCCCGCCTACGGCGAGCTGCTCATTCTTCGAGATGTGACCGGAGGCCCAGGCGCGAACTGCCACCCCCACGAGGGCGATCAGCCCTCCTGTGATGAGCGAGAGCTGAGTTGGCCGGGCAAACAGCAGATATAGAATTCCAAGTGCGAAACCGAGCGGCAGCCGTAGCCGCTTGGCGGCTTCGGAATAGGTCAATCGGCGATGCCCCTCAGGAGATGACGGGCGATCACGATTCGCTGGATCTCGGAGGTTCCTTCTCCGATCTCGCAGACTTTCGCGTCGCGCATCATTCGCTCGACCGGATAATCCTTCGTGTAACCGTAGCCACCGTGGATCTGGATTGCCTTGAGCGTAGACCTCATCGCAAGCTCGGAGCAGAAAAGCTTTGCGATCGCGGCTTCCTTGCCGAACGGTTTCTTCTGCTGAGCCAGCCAGGCCGCGTGGAACATCAGATGCTTCCCTGCCTCGATTTCGGTCGCCATGTCCGAGAGCTGGAACTGAATTCCCTGGAAGCTGGCAATGGCACGCCCGAACTGCCGGCGTCCTGCTGCGTAGTGCAAGGCCTGCTCGAAGGCGCCCTCGGCGATTCCGAGCGAGAGGGCGGCGATTCCGATGCGACCCGAGTCGAGCGTCTGCATGAAGTTGATGAAGCCCATTCCGTCTTCGCCAAGTCTGTTCTCGACCGGTACCTCGACATCCTCGAAGATGAGCTCCCGCGTATCCGAAGCACGCCAGCCCAGCTTGTCTTCCTTCTTTCCAGCTCTGAAGCCCGCCATAACGGGAAGAGACGGCTCGTGACCGATGTCGACATCGGCGCCGCGCTGCGACAGATCGGCTTCCTTGGTCACGATGAATGACGTGATGCCTTTGGTATCGAGCGCCGGATCAGTGACGGCCGTGACGACGAAGATCTCGCCCACCCCGCCGTGTGTGATGAACACTTTCGACCCGTTGAGGATGTAGTGATCGTTTTTCCGAACAGCAGTTGTCCGCGTCCCGGCTGCATCACTGCCCGCGGTCGGCTCGGTGAGGCCGAATCCGCCGAGCACACGCCCTGAGGCGAGGAGCGGGACGTAGAGCTCCTTTTGTTCGGGCGTGCCGAAATTGACTATCGGCGATGTGCCGAGAGTCGTGTGCGCGGAGATCGTGATGGCGTGAGAGGCGTCCACCTTTGCCATCTCATGTATGACGATGAGGTAGCTGAGCACGTCGAGTCCGGCGCCGCCGAGTGATTCCGGCCATGGGATGCCCAAAAATCCGAGCTCGCCCATCTTCTTGATGTTCGCCCAGGGGAATTCCTGCGACGCATCGAATTGCGCGGCGACTGGCGCGACCTCGTCGCGCGCGAACGCGCGCACCATGTCGCGGACAGCAAGATGCTGCTCTGAGAAATAAAGTGAATCGTCCACTGATGTATTAGGCTGCTTCCGTGCCTTCTGAGCGTCTTATCACCGCGAGGAGCTCGCTGCCGTACCGCTCCAGTTTTGCCGCTCCTACGCCCGGGACGTCGCGTAGCGCGGCCAGCGAGCGCGGACGGCGCTTCGCGATTTCCGCCAGCGTTCTGTCCCAGAAAACAATATACGCTGGCAGTTTCTCTTTACGGGCGATCTCGCTTCGCGTCGCACGCAACGCCTCGAATAGCTTTTGTTCGGCCGCATCGAGGGAAATGTCATCGTTCACTCGCGACGCTTTCTCGCGGTGTCTGCCGCGCGTGGGCTCGCCGCCCTCGCCGCGGACGCGGGATCGTTTGCGCTCGCGAACCTTGCGCGGGGCGGGCTCACCTGCCGATGGTCGCGCTACTGTGATGCCGAGGCAGTTGTCGCAGCCGTCGCACTTCGACATGGCTGCGGGATCGCCAAAGTAGCGCAATACGAATCCGCGCCGGCAGCCTTTCGCGTAGACGTATTTCTGCACTGCGTCGAGCTTCGCGAGCTCTGCTGCGCGGCGCCGCGCCAGTAGCGCCCAGTCGACGGCCAGGCGCTGTATGGGCATATCCGGAGAAAGGAGTCGAAGTCCGCCGCCCACACGCTCCCACACGACCAGCTGTCGCGATTGCAGATCTTCGAGCAGCGGCGCGGCGGTCTGAAGGCCGGCGAGTCCGGGAGGAAGCATGTCGAGGTTGACCGTTGCTCCGGTCTGCAGTTTTTCGCCGGCGATTCGCCACAACGCTCGCAGTATCCCAAGCGCCGGATCAGCGTCGCCAGTGAGCTCACGCTTGATTCGCTCGGGCGTCGCAAGAAGACGCACGTGGGCAAGTGCTGTAGATGCTGCCTCGTCCACGATTGCGCCCGCAGTGATCAGAATCCGAAGTGCGCTCTCGGCCTCGCGCTCGGAAGTTTTTCCGCCCGCGAGCGACGCGATTGTAGACGGCGACTGTGGGAGCTCGCCGCGCTGCGACTGTTTCACGAGCGCCGAGTAAACGGCTTCGATTGTTGTGCGCTCCGGATACGAGCCACGGATGAAGAACTCGTGAGTGAACCGATCGGGGAATGAATGGATCAGAAAGACGTCGGAATGTTTTCCATCCCGTCCTGCCCGCCCCGCCTCCTGGTAATAGGCCTCGAGAGTCCCGGGCATCGAGTGATGCACGACGAGTCGAACGTTGGGCTTGTCGATACCCATCCCGAACGCATTCGTCGCGACAATGACACGAAGGCGTTCGGCCATGAACGATTCCTGTACATCACGGCGCTGGCGATCCTCAAGGCCGGCGTGATAAGCGGCCGCGGGAATTCCTTGTTGCTCGAGCATGCCGCTCAGCCGGTCGACCGACTTCCGGGTCGAAGCGTAGACGATGCCCAGGCCATCCTTCGCTCGCAGTGTCTGCACGAGCTGGGCGTCCTTTTCCGCATCGTTTCGCGCCGGCAGCACATGGTAAGTGAGATTCGTGCGATTGAAACCGGTGATGATGACGCGGGGATCCCGCAGCCCGAGCTGAAGCGCGATGTCGTCACGCACGCCAGGCGTTGCGGTTGCGGTGAGCGCAATCGTCGGAGGCGCGCCAAGCTTTGCGCGGACGTCCTTGACTCGAAGATAGCTCGGACGGAAATCGTGTCCCCACTGACTGATGC
>JALYJX010000283.1 GCA_030775065.1 Gemmatimonadota bacterium
GCTTCCGGGTCCGCCGTGTATGACGAGAAGAGGAATCCCGGGCCCGTCGCCCATTCTCGTCCACCAGATCCTGCCGCCAGGGACAGTGACGTATCCCTCGTTCCGAGAAGGGGCAGTCGAGCAGCCCGCGAGTATGCACAGAAGAGCCGCGACGTAACGCCGCACTCGGCGATCACGCTCTCGCGGGGTTCTTCTCCAGTCGCTCCTCTCGCATCGTGACATTTCCTATCGCGGCCATCCGGTCTGCGGGAGACCCTTGGTGATCTTCAGCGCGTTCCGGTAGTAGATCTTCCTCAGAACGCTGTCGGGAAGGTCGATTCCGTAGAGTTTCCACGACGCATGGTAGTCGCGGTAGTAGTCGAAATAATCGTCACGCGTCTCGAACACGCGCCAGTAATACCGGTACTCCTCGGGCTGGAACGAATCCTTCCCGAACAGGATGCGATCCTGATACTTCACGAAAAAGTCGTGTGCAGCGCGCGGCTGGCGGCCGATGTCGTACAGCACGGCGCCGACTTCCGTGTACACGTTCGGGAAATCATCCAGAAGCTTTCCGAGCCGGCCCAGATCGTTGGCGTGCCAGCCCATGTGCGCGGCGACGAACGTCGTCCTCGGATGCCTGCGGAAAACATTGTCCCTTTCCGCCATGAGCTGATCGAAGCTCGGGAACTGGTCCTGCGGGTAGCGGCGGCCCGGGAAGAGCGACAGCTCGAGCCAGCGCTCGTTTGTGTAGTCGACCACCGGGCGGAAGAATTCCTGCGGGTCGGCTGTGTGAATGAACACGGGAGCTCCGAGCCGCGCGGCTGCCTGCCAGACAGGATCGAGCTCCGGCGCGTCTATCCGCAGCCTCGACCCGTCGGCCTTCTTGATCGTCAAGCCGAGACTCTTCGAGATCTCGCCGACGCCAACTGCGCCCGCCGCGATATCGGCCTCCAGCTGTTCGACAGCCTTGGCTGCCCAGCCCGGCGTGCCCACGTTTCGAAAATCGATTCCGGCAAAAACGCGGACGCGATCCTTCATCCGAAGTGACGCGCGGATCGCGGCGACAGCGCGTTGCAGGCGTTCGCCGGAAAGGTTGTCTGCCGCGACCATGGCGCGCACGTTCAAGCTGTCGAGCGATGCGGAGAGCTGCGACAAACCCTCGGCCGATGTGATCATGTCTCGCGGATGCCCGTGGAAGTCAATCGCGGGAAACTTCGCCATCGACACGGGATGCGAGGGCGTGACGAGCGTCGATCGAGGGCGATAGTCCAGAATGCTCGGCGCTGGTATCTGGGGCGATCTGCAGATTCCCGGACGAATTTCAGTCGCGCCGGACGGACAGGATTTACCAGCGCCGATTCGTACCTCGCGGTCGGGCTGACTGCCGGGCACTTGCGAAGCTGCAGCGCCCGCGATGAGGAACTCGGCGATCATAGAGCCCGAGACGGTAAGTGTGAGCAGCAGCAGCCTCCGTGTCACGGCGACGAGCCCCACGGCGGCGGCGGCGGTGAGACCGGGCGCTTCAGGTCGAACTCGACGCGGAAACGGCGGTCGGTACCCTCACGCCTCAACGCGTAGGCGAATCGGTCGGTGGCGGGGACGATCTCTACAGTCCACACGTTGGTGCGCGCAGCCGGGATGAGTGTCGCGGTGTGCACATCAGCATAGAACTCCTGCCGTGTCGCCGATCCCCTGTCGCGTGTGTCTCCGCCGTATTGAGTGATGGGATCCTCAGTGCCGTCTGCATGGCGATGATCGTGCTTGAGTCGAAGCCCACCCTCGGTTCTCGTGAGCACCCATGTCCGGGACCGATCTGCGCCGAGATGGAACGGGATCCGAATCTCGGTCGGAGTGCACGTGCGCACGTGCATTGTCAGAGTCGCACGGCGGAACGCGCTGTCGCCGGGGGAGCCTTCGGTCATCTGGCCGTTGAAGGCGCGCCCGCAGATCGCCTGCAGGCCGTTCCAGAAGGCATCCTGTGGCGAAACGGCAGCCGCGGGCCGCGGTTGTGGTTGCGGCTCAGGCGCGGGGCGGCAGCCTAGAGCGATGCAACAAATCGCCGCGCTCAGGTGAAAACGGTTCGGGGGCATTCGCATGGGATATTAGAGTAGTGGGTCAGTTTCAGCGGTGACTCACCGCCGCTGGCTTTGGACTGTGGATCGAGGACCCTTGCGGACTCAGAACTAACAGCCATCGACGATCCACGACTAAGTGCGGATTGCGGATGGACGGAGCTGCGCGATGTCTGCAAATCTCCGTATTTATCCGCCTTGCCGACGCCGCCCCCGCTAAAGCGGCAATGAAGTAGAACGACTGTGCGCAGTGTCGCGGACTTCCGCGCTGCCCGCTCATCCTCGGTCCGCACTTAGTCGTCGATCGTTGATGGCCGTTAATCCTGAGTCCGCAAAGTCCTGAATCCGCCGTCCTCAAACGAGAAGGCCGTGATTATCTGTTGTTACGATCAAAGTGAGCACACCGGATATTAGTCAGGTGTCGCGCTCACGAAGCGCTGAACGTCGCTTCCACCAGACGGCGTAGACAATGATGTTGAGCGCCACGACCGCCGTGCCCAGAAGGAGCTGCACCTGCCTGGTGAGACCCGCGGGATAGATCGCAGCGGTGATGTAGTGCTCGATGAATCCGCCTTCGTATCCCGCCTCGCCACCCCGTCGGCGCAGGCTCACTTCCAGCGGCGTGAGAGGGCAGATGAAGCCCATGAACTCGATCGCTGCGCCATAAACTGCTACGGGCAAGTGAATCAGAGCGATGCGAGGCCATCGCCATGCCAGAAACCCTCCCAGGACAACGAAGAGGACAAACGCGAAGTGAGCGACGAGAACGAGATCGGCGAAAGTGCGGTACCACATCAGCAATAACCAGTCGCCGTCACGTCAAGGCTGCGACGGGACCCGGGCGGATGCCTCGGGCGATGTGATTACAGGGTGTACCTCGAACTCCATAAGATCTTCCCATGCCGCCATCCATGCGTCGAGCAACGCTCTATCGTCACACTCCATGACCTGATAGCAGCGGGAGAGGTCGGACGTGATCCAGCTGTTGACGTATTTGAGTCCATCAGGCATCAGGCGTCCCCGCGCGCGGAACCGTGAGTATACCGGTGTCGCATCACCGTTCCTGAAATGTTCGATGACCATGTAAAGCATACGCCGCTAGCGAATCAACGCTTCGGTTTCCCACCGCGGGATGGGGCATAGGCGCTGAAATGCGTGGTGTGGTGCAGCCTCTGCTCCTCCGTCAGGTCGTCTGCTTCAGGCGATGGCTCCGTATCACCCAGCCGTCGAACATCGATTGCGACCGTCCCATCGGCGCGCACGGGCTTATAGATGTTCACGAACCGATGGCCGAACACAATTTCCGACGGCTTGTACGACGTCCGCGCATGAACCAGCTGAGAGAACGTCTCGTCCATGCACGACAGCAGCACGAGAAACTCGGCATCCCTCGCGGCGAGCTCGTCGGCGGTCATTCCCCACATCGGGCTCTTCTCATCGATCGGATGAACGATAGTCCAGCTCAACGGAAAAAAGACCACGCGCTTCCGCTCGAGCTCGAGCTGGTCGTACTGGCGGGAATCACCTTCCATGCGACTGAACAAGACTTTTGCTTCGAGCTCGAGCAGCTGATTCGCGCGGGAGTTTGTAAGACGGAACATGAACCCCGTCTGACCTCGATAAGCCGTAACGACTGCCCGCCTGCTGAAGACTACGGCGGCCGTAGGGCGGGAAAACCGCGCGAAAAAAAGTCCCGTCATCAGGGCGAGCATGAGAAGCCCAGTGAGTGACTCCACCGCGATGACTACGTTCGGTGCAACTCCGATAGGATAGATGTTGCCGTAGCCGATAGTTCCGAGCGTCTCGACACTCAGAAAGAAGGCTCGACCAAAACGACCGCCGAACAGCTCCGGTCCCTGTCCGCCTATTGCGTCGGGACCGCAGGCAACGTATGCAAGCGCGAAGAGGACGTTCGCCAGAACATATCCGGAGACTACTACGACAAAGAAGCGCCGCCAGGAGATCGTGAGTAGCAGGTGGTAGGGATGCAGTCGAGAGTAGAAAGGCATCCCTTCGCGCCGCGGGTTGAACGAACCGTCGCGATTTAACAGACGCTTTTCGTTGGCGCCCCCAACAACGGTGCCAAATCCGAGGTCGCCGTACGCCTGCGACTCAGCTGTCATGAGAGTTGGCTCGGTCACGTATGCCTCTCGCGATTGAGTGAAGGCCAGCGCTCAAAATGTAGGGCGGCGGCGCTGACCCTGCTCGTACGCCCCTTCAGGCGTCCGATGTCGATCTTGTCTCCCCGATGCCCTCGCTGATTCTGAAGACGTGGCCATCAGGATGGCGCACGTGCATCTCGCGGACATGCCATGGCATGTCGGTTGGAGGGAAGGTCACTTCGACATTCGCCTTGCGGCATTCCTCGTGGACCGCGTCAACGTCCTCCACCCAGATCGACATCCATACTCCCTTGTCTCCGGAGTCGGTGAATTCCCCGGTCGCCGGCAAAGGGTTTCTGCCCCGTCCGCCTTGTCCGTCGAGGCAAAGGAAGATCTCACAGGCGCCGGAGCCAACTGCCCCGAAGCCCGGTGGATCACCCCAGTCCCAGAGCTTTCTCCACCCCAAGCTCTCGAACCAGCCGAAGCTCTGCTGGATATCACTAACGTTTAGAATCGGAGTGAGCGCATGCGCGATCATGCAGTGATCCTCCGGGACGCGATCGAGTGCTTTAGTGGTTCAGAAGGTCGCCAACGGTTCCGACGATGTAGCCGCGCGCCTGAAGGCTGTCAATCAGAGGGCCCACGGCAGCGAGTGAGGTCGCGCGACTTTCGTACCATGGATGCAGGAGGATGATCGAGCCCGGTCGCACCCGCTCCAGAACGTGGCGGACAATTCCGTCCGCGGTTGCCGACGCTTCCGGATACGAATCAGGCTCTACGTCCCACATGACAGTCGTTCGTTGCGTGCGATTGAGATGCCACGGCAGCAGAAACAGCTTGTATCCGTAAGGCGGCCGAAAGAAAATCTGTCCGCGAAAGCCGGCGGCCCGGATGAGCGAATCCGTTCGCTCTATCTGCGATCGAATAAAGCCGGGCGAGTGGAGCACCATGTGCGGGTGTGTGAACGTGTGGTTGCCGAGCTCGTGTCCAGCGGCGGCCAGGAGATGACCGGCCTGTGGTGCGGCTGCCAGGTCGGCGCCAATGACGAAGAACGTTGCCCGTACGCTCCGGGCTGAGAGGACGCGCGCCAGGCTGTCAGTG
>JALYJX010000284.1 GCA_030775065.1 Gemmatimonadota bacterium
ACCAGCTCCAGTCAACCCTCGGTAACGCCTACCAGATCGAGCGCGAGCTCGGCGGCGGCGGCATGTCGCGCGTTTTCGTCGCTACTGAAACAGCGTTCGGCCGGCGTGTGGTCATCAAGCTTCTTCCGCCTGAGCTCACTGAGGGAATGAGCGTCGAGCGGTTCAAGCGCGAGATCGCGCTCGCCGCGCGGCTCCAGCACCCGCACATCGTCCCCGTACATGCCGCAGGAGAGACGGGCGGTCTTCCTTACTTCACGATGCCGTTCGTGGACGGCGACTCGCTTCGGGCGCGCCTGCTGAAAGGGGGTGCGCTCGGCGTAACGGAAGCGATCGGCGTCATGCGCGACGTTGCGAAAGCGCTCGCCTACGCGCACGACAGCGGCGTCGTACATCGTGACATCAAGCCAGACAACGTGCTGCTCACCGGCGGATCGGCGGTGGTTACTGATTTCGGCGTTGCCAAAGCGCTTTCCGCATCGAAGATGTCCGCACCGGAGGGTACGCTGACGCAGGTAGGGACGTCGCTCGGAACTCCCGCTTACATGGCCCCCGAACAGGCGGCGGCCGATCCGGATTCCGACCATCGCGCGGACATCTACGCCTTCGGTGTGATGGCTTACGAGATGCTCGCCGGCCATCCGCCGTTTCACGGGCGCACGCCGCAGAAGCTGCTTGCCGCGCAGATGGGTGAACGCCCCGAGCCAATCGAGGCCGCGAGGCCCGATCTCCCGCCGCTGCTTGCACAGATAGTGATGAAATGCCTGGAGAAGGAACCCGATCAGCGCCCGCAGTCGGCACTGGATCTGGTGAGAATTCTCGACACCGTGACCAGCGGAGGCGGCCATCCGGCGATGCCCGCGATCCTGCTCGGAGGCCGCCAACGCCTGGCGACAATGCTCTGCCTGTACGTGGCCGCGTTCGTTGCGGTTGCGATTCTCACCAGGGCCGCGATCATCTCCATCGGTCTGCCCGATTGGGTATTTCCCGGCGCGCTGATCGTGATGGCGCTCGGGCTGCCAGTGATTCTCTTCACTGCTTTCGTCCATCACGGCACCTATCGCGCGATGACACAGTCGGCATTGACCCCCGGCGGCTCGGCCGCGGCTCATTCAACAATGACGAGGCTCGCGGTGAAGGCGAGTCCCTGGGTGAGCTGGCGCAGGACCACTGTTGGCGGCGCGCTCGCTCTGGCTGTCTTTGCTCTGCTCGTCGCCGGATTCATGGTGATGCGTGCGATGGGCATAGGTCCCATTGGCTCGCTCCTCGCGGCGGGCAAGCTCTCGGAGCGAGACAGGCTGCTCGTCACGGACTTCCGCGGTGGTGGCGCGGATTCTTCGCTCAGCGCCATCGTTACGGAAGCTATCCGTACAGACCTTGGACAGTCGTCTGTGGTGTCAGTGGTATCTCCGAGCAGCATTGCCGATGCGCTGGGGCGTATGCGCCGCGATCGCACATCAGGCGTCGACCTCGCGCTCGCGCGCGAGATCGCTGCTCGCGAGGGGATCAAGGGAATTGTGGACGGCAGCGTGACCCCTCTCGGCGGCGGCTACGTCGTCACCGTGCGGTTGCTGGAGGCCGCGACCGGGGACAACCTCGCGTCTTTCCGGGAAACCATCGACGGTCCGAAGGATCTCCTCCCTACACTCGACAAGCTTTCGGGCCAGCTGCGCGGGAAGATCGGCGAGTCGCTCAAGACAGTGCGCGCAAATCCACCGCTCGAGCAGGTGACGACATCTTCTCTCGAGGCCCTCCGCAAATACGCCGCGGGGATGCGCGCGTTCGACGTGGAGGGCGACCTGCCAAAATCCGCCGAGTTGTTTCGTGAAGCGGTCGCGATCGATACCACGTTTGCCGCGGCCTACCGGAAGCTCGGCGCTGCACTCGGCAATATGGGAATGCCGAGGGAAAGCGTCGATTCGGCCTATCGCCGCGCGTACGATTACCGCGACCGGCTCACCGATGTCGAGCGCTACCTGACCATTGGAAGTTATTTCACCTCCGGCAAACAACGCGACCGCAAGCGCAGCGCGGATGCGTACGAGGCGGTGCTCGAAATTGATTCGCTGAACTACATCGCTCTCAACAATCTCGGAAATGTGCTGGTTACGAGGCGAGAATTCGCACGCGCGGAGGCGTTGTACCGGCGGGCAATTGCGGCGGGAACCGCGCGTGCGACTGTCTATACAAACCTGGTCGACGCTCAGCTGAGTCAGAGGAAGTTCGCCGCGGCAGAATCCACGGCAGCGCTTGGGCGCAGTCGCTTCCCGGCGCATGCCGGCCTCCGGTTCATGGACATCAGCATGCTCATCGCGAGGAAGCAGCTCGATTCTCTGGAGAAGCGTGCCGCCGAGACGCGGGCGAACCACCCCGAGCCCGGATTCCGGTCTGCGGCCACCTGGGACCTGCGGGGCGTTGCGCTGATGCGCGGCCGTATCAATGAAGCGGCGCGTTTGACGGACGAAGCCAACGCGTTGGACGCCGCACGCGGGGCCCCCGCCAGGCCTCACGAACGAGCGATGGACAGCGCCTGGATGGACATATGGCACCGGGAGCAGCCCGGACGGGGAGCGCAGACGCTCGATGCCACTCTCGCCAGAATCCCTTTCCGGTCCTTGCCGCTGGTGGATCGGCGATACTTCGATGTGGCGATGTTTTATGCGCTGGCAGGTCGTCCGGACCGGGCCCGGGCCGTAATCGCCGAGCGAAACGCTGAAGTCAGGGATACTGCTCTACTTCGGCAGGATATCCCGGCAAGTCACATCGCGATGGGGCTGATTGCGCTTGCTGAGAAGCGTCCGCTGGATGCCTTGGCGGAGTTCAAGCTGGGCGACCGTCTCCCGGATGGTCCCGTGAACGCATGCGTTCGGTGCCATCTGGCCGACCTCGCCATGGCGTATGATTCGGCCGGCGCGCGTGATTCGACAATTGCCACGATGGAGCGCTATCTGGCACTTCCGTCAACTACTGTCTGGCCCGACGCCAACTTCCTGGCCTACTTCCATCGCCGGCTCGGCCAGCTTTACGAAGCCAGGGGCGATTCGAGCAAAGCAATTCAGCATTACGAGAGGTTTGTCGGTCTGTGGAAGAACGCGGATCCTGAGCTTCAGCCGAAGGTGGCGCAGGCGCGGCAGCGTCTGTCAGTCTTGAGAAAGAACGGCCGCTGAGAGGGCTCAGCGCTTCGCCGCCGCGGCGAGTCTCCGCTCGAGCTCCGTTCGCCAGTTGGGCACAACGACGAGCTGGAAGTCGTCCTTCTTCAATGCGAGGCCAAGGAATCTGCCGTCCTTCGTGACATCGTACCCCCTAATCGTTTGCCCCGCGACGAGTCCCGAAGTTGTCGTGAGCACCGTGTCGCGAGCAATCACGCGCACGTTCGGTGACATCGACAGCTTCGCTGAAATCCCAATCGACCCCGACGCGAAGTAGTAGATGCGCGTGCCATCCGCGGACCATGCGGGTTCTCGTCCACCGCCGGCCGATATCTGCACCCGCGACGAGGGAATGGGATACGATCGGACATAGACCTCGTCTCTGCCGGACTCGTTCGATACGAGGGTGACCCACCGCCCATCAGGGGAGAAGCTCGCAGCAACCTCGTAAGCCGGGGTGGTGAGATAGGGAACTCCGACACGCGCGGAGTCCAGCACGAGCCGGAACACGTTCATGTTGTTGTTGCTGTAGATCTGGTAGAGGAGTGAGCGGCCATCGGGCGCGACTGCAACTGCATTAGCGAGTCCGTTTAGCGAGAGCACCCTCTCCGCTTCCGCGCCGCCATCTGCTTGCTGCGACCAGATTGCCAATCGCTCCGTGTCGCCCTTCCCTATGAAAAAGACTCTCGAACCATCGGGTGACCATTCCGGACTCGCCGCAGCGGATACAGACGAGAGCCGGGAAAACGTTCCGGTTGCGAGATCGTACGTCCAGACGTCGCGCGTGTCCTGGTCGCCGGCAACTACCGCGATTCTCCCACCATCGGGCGAGAGCCGCGGGGTGCTGTAGACTCGCGCTTCCTTCGTAATTGGAGTTGCCGTGCCGTCGCGTGAGATCCAGGCAATCTGGCTTCGCGTTCCTCCTCGCGACGTGACGAGAGCTCCACCGGGCGAGACAAAAACGCCGGAATTCCCATTGTTGCCGGGAGTCACCGGAACGGGATCGAGTACAGGCACGGGACGGCCGCTCACCGTGCGTCCCGCGCGGTCCAGCCCAACTGCCATCACCGTGCCGTCGGCCTGCAGGTAGAGGAGCTTCCCATCGACGACGGCCAGGGGACGAATTCCCTTTATGCCCAGGTATGCGACATCTCCTCCATCAAGAGAAACCGAAGCGAGCCTGGCCGTTTCAAGACTTCCGGTCCAGACGGTGAACACCGCCGCTTTCCCATCAGGAAGGGCAATCGGCCACAGGTAATGGGTCTCGCCCTTCGCTTTGTCGGGTTTCACGAACTCAACCATATCTCCGCCGGCGGCGCTCACCCGCGACAATCCGAACTTCGTTCCCTCCGCGCCAAGCACGATCTCATCCTGCGTCGTCCAGTCACCGCCGTTGGCGCCGCCCGCGCCGGGAGCGATCGTGATGGGCGCGCTGCCGTCCAGTCTCACTTTCTTGAGAGCTCCCGCAGTTTCGAATGCCAGCCATTCTCCGTCGGGCGAGAAGTGCGGCTGGAAGGCGTTGATCGTTCCAGGAATCGGCCGCCCCTCGAGCTGATTCGTGTGAAGCGAATAAAACATCGTCCCCGATTCTCCGGCGACGGAATACACGAGCGTGCTTCCATCAGGCGAAATGGCCGCCGGCCACGGAAACTGGTCCATTGGACGCAGGCTGTCGGGCGCCGAAAGCACGAATCGCACTACGCGGCTGGGAGGTGGCGCCGGCTTTCGCAGAGCGGCGAACACGACTGCCGCAACCGCGAGCGCTGCGAGTCCCAGCACGACCGGGTCGAGCAGTCGGTTCTTCCACGATTTCGCTGCGCTGGCGCTCAGGCGATCGCTCGTGCCGTATCCGGCCGTAAGAGCGGGGCCTCTTCCGAGCAGCGCTTCGGCAAACTCGCGGGCGTTCGTGAACCGGTCGGCGGGAAGCTTCTCGAGCGCGTGTTGCACCGCGAGCTCGACATGCTCCGGAATCGCCGCGCGACTGCTCCGCATCGACCGCGGTTTTTCCGTGAGCATCCGCGCGATGATTGCCTGCGACGTGCTGCCGGTGTGGGGCGGATCGCCGGTGAGCATCTCGTATGCAACTGCGCCGAGTGAGTAG
>JALYJX010000285.1 GCA_030775065.1 Gemmatimonadota bacterium
GAACGAGCGCGACCCGCTCGCACAGCGCAGGCCTTCCCGGAATGGCGATGCCTTCGGGTGCACACTGGCCGACGTCTGGGCCGATGTCGACACGCCGGAAATCAAAACCGGGCAGCGTTCCAATCCCGCCCACGGAGAGGCGCCGCTGAAGCGGCAGATTGTCGCCGTGCAGCCATCCCCCAATCGCCAGCCGGGCGTTCAACTGAGTGTTCGGCGAGATGCGATTGTATTTTCTGACGTCGAAGAAGATTCGCCCGTATGTGGTCAGCGGCGTGGGATCATCGCCCGGCGCTGCTCCGAACAGAACGCCCGTGGGCTCG
Organism: Gemmatimonadota bacterium; assembly: GCA_030775065.1. Classification (GTDB taxonomy): domain Bacteria; phylum Gemmatimonadota; class Gemmatimonadetes; order Gemmatimonadales; family Gemmatimonadaceae; genus UBA4720. Next base: position 321 of record JALYJX010000285.1, read on the forward strand.
AGCTGAAACGGCACCAGATGACCCCTGCCGTACTCGTAGTGCGCGTCGAGATACCACCCTGCCCAGGGGTTCAGGTCTGCATTCCGTGAATCGAGGCCGACTCTCGTCTCGAGGAGATGGGTCGTACCGTCCTGCATCAAAGGATTCGTGCGCCATCCTTCCCCGCTTCGGAAGAGCGTCGTCACATCCCTCTCACGCCTCGAGCTCCAGCGCTCGTGCGCGTAGCTCATCTCCAGCGTGGCGACTTCGCCCGAAAACGCCGACGCTGACAGACGCGCTCCGTGTCGGCCGAAATAGTCCAGGTAGTCCCGCTTCAGAAAAAATGCGGCGAGGCCTGCATCGGGCTCGGGCAGCTGCCATCGCTCGACGGGTGAAACGATATCGTATGACGAAGCGCCAACCGAGTATCCGCGCCGGCCGCCGAAGCGCGCATCGGCCGTTACGCTGTGTCCAAGATTTTCAGAGTCCCAGTGCGCGGAGTGCGCGGTGCGAAGAATTCCGAGCACAGCCAGGCGCAGCGTTGCGCGCCCGAAGTCGCCGCGAAAGTTCGGGCCCAGCATGATCGGCAGACCTTCGACGCGATTGTAGGCTTTGCCCGACGTCAGCGTGAGACCGTTCCTGTCTCCCCTGTTGCGCCAGAACGACCTGATATCGAACGTCGAGTCGGTCCTGGCTGTGTCCTGCACCTGGGCATCGATCGCGGGCAGCGGGGCGACCACGGATGTGCAGGCGACTATCAGACGGAACAGTCTGACGCCCGTCATTGTGTCTCCGTTGATGCCATTGCTTCGACGGACTGGCCGATGCCAAGCCGTTTCATGCGCCGATAAAGATTCGGACGATCAGTCTTCAGCCGTCGCGCCGCCTCGGCGATGTTGCCATGCGACGCGTCAATCGCGCGCTGAATCAGGCGTCGCTCGTAGTCGTCCAGCGCTTCTGCAAGGGTGGGATTCTCCATTGCATTTGCTGGTGGGGCCGGCTCCGTCGTTGCGGCCGGCGCATCGGTGAATGCCCACGCCCGGGGACTCGAATCTGCTTCTCCGGAACCGGCCGGACGCAGCACGTCGTGAACGCGGGCGGCCGTAACTTCCGCGCCGGGCTGCATTATGGAAAGCCGCTCGACAATGTTCGCGAGCTCGCGAACGTTGCCCGGCCACGGGTACCGCTGCATGGCGTCGAGCGCGCCCGGTGTCCATGCCGGAGGAAGCTGGCCGGTTCGCTTGAAGTGGAGGAGGCAGAAGTGCCTCACGAGCAGCGGAACGTCGCCTTCGCGCTCGCGAAGCGGCGGCAGCGCCAGCGGTATGACGTTCAGTCTGAAGAACAAATCTTCCCGGAATCTGCCGTTCTGCACCGCTCGCTCGAGGTCGTGATTCGTTGCAGCGATGATCCTCACGTCGACCTTTACCGCATGGCTGCTGCCTACCCGTTGAATCTCTCTCGCCTCAATTGCCCGCAGCAGCTTCGCCTGCGCGTCGGGGCTGAGGTCGCCGACCTCGTCGAGAAAGAGCGTTCCTGTGTTGGCGAGCTCGAATCTCCCAATGCGCGTCTGGGTCGCGCCGGTGAAGGCGCCCTTCTCATGTCCGAACATCTCGCTTTCGACGAGATCGCGGGGGATCGCTGCACAGTTCACGCGAACAAACGGGCGATCGCGTCGCGTGCTCGCGTCGTGAATCGCACTCGCGACGAGCTCCTTGCCTGTCCCTGACTCGCCGGTGATGAGAACCCGCGCGTCGCTGGCGGCCACACGAGCGATGAGCTCGTCCACGCGCTTCATCTGCGGACTCTCACCGACCATGTCGCCGGCGAGACCAAGCTCTTCACGCAACTCGCGTGCGACTCGGCGTGTTTGCCTGAGCTCGAGAGCCGCGGCGATGGCAAAGAGAACGCCCTCAGGCGTGAGCGGCTTCTCGAGAAAGTTGATCGCTCCGAGCTTGGTGGCCGTGACTGCATCGCTGAGGCCGGCGCGCCCGCTCATCATGATCACCGGAAGGTCCGCGTGCTTTTCTTTCAGACGTTGCAGCGTCGCCATGCCGTCCATCTCACCCGGCATCATCAGGTCGAGCAGCACTACGTCGGGATCATCGTTCTCCGCGCGGGCAACGCCCTGGGCCCCCGTCGGGGCGTCGATTACCTGGTGGCCTTCTGCCGCGAGCAGAGCGCCGACCATCCGGCGAATGTTCGGCTCGTCATCGACAATGAGGACCGTTGCCACTCGGTGTCAGGGGCGCTGCGCTTCACCGTGCGCACCGGGTGCCGACGATGAGGCATGTCCGGCGGGAAGTGCACCGCCACCCCGCGTCTCGCTCAGCAGCTTGGTCGTGAACCGCTGGCCTTCTGAGATTCGCTCGACCTCCACGGCAATTGCATCTACGGACTGCTCGATGCGCTCGAGTCGTGACGCGACTTCAGCTGGAATCTGCGGCCGCTTCGATTCGTTCTCGACTCTCGTCGCGTAGGCCTTGATCATCGGTCGGCCGACCACGATCGCTATTACCATCGCAAAAAAGCCGAGCGGAACGAACAGGCCAATCATCTCCGGTCCCATCAGTCGGCGCTCCTCGAAGACACGTGAAGTGCGTTCGCGACAATGGTCACCATTGCGAAGAAACCAAAGGGGACGAGATCATGTGCCATCGTTCAACTCCTTGCTGCTGAGGGACCATTCACCGGCAATACAAACCGGATGCACGTACCCTTACCCAACGTGCTGGTAGCGTCGACGGTTCCATCATGTGCCAGCACGGCCTGTCGCGCAATTGCCAGCCCCAGTCCCGTTCCCCCGGGCTTGTTCGTGAAGTATGGCTCCCACACGCCGGCAAGATCGGAAGGGGCGATGCCCGCACCGTCGTCGCTCACGGTGATCTCGACTGCATCACCGCTTCCGTTGCGAATGGATTTCGCCTCGACCGTTATAGTTCCCGATTCGCCGCAGGCATCGACGGCATTGAGGACCACGTTCGATAGCGCGCCACTCAGAGCGTCGTGATGTCCTATGATAGTCGGAAGATTGTCGTCGATCCGGGTCACGAGCTCGAAGCCCGGCGGCAGGGATGTGACCGCCGAGTGGCGCACCAGATCGGCGATATCGATTTCCGCCGCTGGACCTTCCGGCAGGCGTCCGAATGCCGAGAAGCTTCGCGCGATTCACTCCAGGCGTCCAGTTTCTACTGCCAGCACCTCTACAGATTCCTGCAGGCCCGGCGCTGCCAGTCGCCGTAGCCGCTCGACAGCGAATCCAATCGGCGTCAACGGATTCTTCAGCTCGTGCGCAACACGTCGGGCGCTTTCGCGATAAGCGCGGAGTCGTTCGGTCTCAGCCGCCCGGCTGCGCCCCGCCTCGAGTGCCTCCGCCATGTCGCGCATTCTCCTGCGAAGCGTCGCGAACTCGGGCGCGCCTTTCGCGGGCGTTTGATTCGGAGACGGCAACGACTCGCCCCGTCCGATGAGCGAGGTCCAGCTCACGATCTCATCGAGGGGCCGGCTCATCTGCCGGCTGAGGTGGCCGGCCACGCGCGAGGCGGCGACGCCGAATACGATCAGCGCGAGAATTGCCGCGGCCGCCACTACGCGTGTTGACCGTCCGGCCAGAAAACTGTAGCGGCGCGCCTGCTCGAGAGAGCTTGAAAGCTCCCGCTCATGTTCGTCGACCAGCACGCGCTGCGCAGGGGTAAGCTCGCTCGTTCGGACGGCGGAGATGGCACGTTGACCCGATGCCGCGACGCTCTCCCAGGCGGCGCGCCCGCTCACTAACGGAAGGGCCGAGCTCACCGTGCCGCTCCACAGCAGCGTTAACAGCGCCGCAGGCACTATGGCGAACAGCGACAGGATAACGATAAGTCGTGTGCGGAAACGGAGTTGCTTCATCACAATTACGGTATAAATTACCTGTCTGTACGCGACTTCGAGGATTCGGGGGAAGAGCGGCGCCTGCGGGCAAGCCGGCCGTCCCTGCCAGGACCTGAAGACGCGTTCCCCGCGACACAATGCCGCGGGATCATTCGGTTGGCGAGAAAGCCCCGCGAGTACGCGGATCGCCGCCAGTACTATTCACAACCCTTAATGACATTCCGCACTCCGCGGACCGCGCCCACCTCAGCACCTTCGCGCCGTCCCGTCGCCCCGATTCATCGGGGCCCTCAGGCAGTATCGCACTCCTCAGCAGGCAGTCAGACAATCCACCACGCGCCGAACGCCGCGCTCCTCATCGATTTCGACAACGTCACGATGGGGATCCGCTCCGACCTGCAAACGGAGCTCAAGAACCTCCTCGCCTCCGACATCATCAAAGGCAAAGTCTCGGTTCAGCGCGCCTACGCCGACTGGCGCCGCTACCCGCAGTACATCGTCCCGCTTGCCGAATCGTCGATCGACATGATCATGGCTCCCGCCTACGGCTCAGCGAAGAAAAACGCAACCGACATCAGGCTGGCGATCGACGCGCTCGAGCTCGTGTTCGTCCGTCCCGAGATCGGCACGTTCATTCTCCTTTCCGGTGATTCCGATTTCTCGAGCCTCGTCATCAAGCTCAAGGAGTACGGCAAGTACGTTATTGGCGTCGGTATTCGTGAATCGTCGAGCGATCTCCTCGTGATGAATTGCGACGAGTACTACAGCTACAGCTCGCTTGCCGGGCTCGTGAAGAGCGGCGACGAAGAAGTCGTCAAGCACGATCCGTGGGAGCTCGTATCGGAAGCGGTGCAGCGCATGAAGCGAAACGGCGATGTCATGCGCGCCGACCGTCTCAAGCAGGTGATGCAGCAGATGGACAGCTCATTCGACGAAAAGAATGTCGGCAAGTCGAAGTTCTCGCTCTTTGTCGCGGAGGCCGCAAAGAAGGGGCTGCTGTCGCTCAACAAGCTCGAGAACGGCCAGTACGAAGTTGACCTTCCGCGCGCTGGCGCAGCTGCATGGGACGCAGAAGAGACG
>JALYJX010000286.1 GCA_030775065.1 Gemmatimonadota bacterium
AACAGGTTGCGCCGTTCTCTGAGCCTCTGTGTCTCTGTGGCTAGCTGTTGTTGTAGTTCTCGAAGTACTCTCTGTCAGTATTCAACCCAGTTGTCGACCCAGGTATTCGGCAGCGGTATCAAAGCGCCGAGTGACATTAGCGCTTTCGCGAGCTCGCACGAGTTGTACTGGTACTGCTTCGTCCCGTTCACGACGTTGATCGGCACATTGATACCGAGCTTCACATTGAGCGAGCTGATGATCGCTCCCTCGATGAAGTTGTTCCCGTTGCCGGTGATGTCGCCACCAACTAGCACGAGGCCTTTCCAGTTGAACGTCGCACCACTGCCCGTGTCGAGGTTTCCGGTCACGATGAGCACACCGCGGCCGTTGTTGAATCCCGAGGTCCCAGCGTCGCCGATAAACTTGATCACCGGGTAGTAGTTGGTGTCCGCAAACGACGGAACCGGGTCAGGCGGGATCGTGAACTCTGGCGTGAGCGCGCTGCCGTTTGTGATTCCCTTCCATCTGACCTTCACCTGCGCCGCCGCTTCCTGCGGCGTCATGCCAAGCGTGTCGACGCTGTCCGCCGTCCCCGGCTGATTGAATCCTGGCACCTGCGGGATGGCGACGCCCGCGAGGGCTGCCGAATCTCCGCACGCGTCGACGCCAAGGAACGATCCGGAGTTTCCGTTCTTCTTGATGCCGCTCAAGGCAGTCCATCCGGCCAGGACTTCAATGTTGGCCGGCTCCCACGCGGCGTACTGCGCCACGGTGCGCACTCCGGCGGGTGTGCCGCCGATCGCGCCCTTGGTCTGCACTCCCTTGGAGCGGACCACGTAAAGGCCGGCCAGTGATCCCTGTTGCGGCCGAATGCGGTCGAGCTGCACATCCGCGTAACCGCCCGTCATGTAGATCCGAACCGGGCCTTCCTGTACGGCGGGAGGAATGGATTTGTAGTTGAGTGAATCGCGCCGCACGAAGAACATCTGCAGACCCTGCTCCGCCAGCACGAACGCGCTCACCTGCGCCTTCTGATCGTCAACCCCGCGGCGCTCGGCGATGACAAGGGAGAAACCGGCGGCAAGCGAGATCGAGAGTACGCCGATCACGAGAATCGCGGCAGGAATCGCAAAGCCCTCTCTGTTGCGGAGCGAAATCATTTTGATCTCCGTGATTAGTCGAGGCGGTTCTTGAAGAACACCGCGGTTGTGAAAGGCGCCAGCGTCTTTGCGCTCGAGCCGGAAGGGATTTGCTCGCTCATCCCGTTCATCACCAGCTCGACGCCGCGAAGCGTCGAGAGGTCCGCGGGCGGATTCGCCTGCGAGGTTTGACTGCTCAGGACGAAGAAGTTGAATTCGGAACCGGCGTCGAACGGCGCCGCGAGCTCTTCAGTCGCGCCCGTCGCCATGACGGTCCGCCAGAGTCCGCGCATGCCCGGCACTGCGACGGATGGCTTGAACTCGTACTTGATCCGGCGGTACAGGAACACAGGCGTGCCGAAGCTGGCGGTGTCCGGAAGCTCCGGCGAAATCTTGATGATCTTGGCGTTGCTCGCCGTGAGGGTGGCGATCAGAGCGCTGGTGCAGACCGCGAGGTTTCCGCTGGCTACGGTAAGACTGATGTCCTCCACATAGCGGTATACACCCGAGCCGCCTCGCCAGGCGTATCCGGAAAACCCTGGCGCCGCGTACATCGCGGAGTCGACCGGCAAGAGGCTTATGTGCGTGAACGGATTGTTGTTCGCGCAGACGACGCCTATCGCGTACGGAACGCGAACGAGCAGCGCGGAGTCGGACGCTTCAAGAACGCCGCCCAGCGCTTCTACCATGCGAAGATCAGAGACGACGCGGTTGAGCGGCCCGCGTGAGACGTTTCTCGCGAGGTTGCCGCTCTTCTGGTGGGAGAAATAGCGGGCCTGCGAGACAAGGACTCTCGACAGGGCCATTCCGATGATCGCGAGGATGACCATCCCGACAATGAGCTCTCCAATGGAAAGTCCGCGCCGCAGTCCGCCGATTCTCATGAGCCTGCCGGGTCGTCGGTATACAGCGCCTGCAGCGTGTTGGCGGACGAACGAACAAACACCGTGGTGTCGGGCTTGTACAGAGGGTTCGTCGGGGTGATGGTCAGAATCACCTTCTTCGCCTTGAGCTCGTAAACCTGGGAGATCAGCGAAACCGTAACGGTCCGTGTGTAAGGATATGGCATTGAGGTGCTCGTCAGAGTGCTCGTGCCGATAGCGAGACTGTCGAAAGGCAGCGACTCGAGAAGATTCACCTGCTGCATCAGAACGCCGTTGCGGTACGCGCTGCCGATGATGCGGTGCGAGCGCGACGTGATCTTGAATACCATCGCCGCGAGCGGAGTGAGCACCAATGCGAGGAGCGTGATCGCGACGATCACTTCCAGGAGAATGAATCCACGCCGTTTCCCTTTGCGTGATTTCATCACAGCGGCACCAGACGAACGAATCCGGCGCTCGAGGCAAACACCGTCCGGACGTAGTCACCCTGCGCAATCGTCACAGTGAACGAGGTGGAGCCGATTCCATTCGGCAGGACGTCGATCGTCGTCGGCGAGGACGTGAGCGTGGTGAGCGAATACTCCGACTGTTTGTTCATCACGCGCGTCTGGAGCACGGTGCCCGACCCGCGATCGGTGAACACGTAGGTCTGGGTGCTCGGCGTGAAGGTGAGTCGCACCGGCGCCCGCTGGCGCCCGGCCATCGCAAACCCGTTCTGGAGATCGGCGACCACGACCTGCGCGGCTCGGTTCACTCGCTCGTGTCCCATTATGCGAGCCATTTTCGGGATGCTGATAGCTACCAGCAGCGCGACGACTATGAGCACGATCAGCATCTCGAGCATGCTGAATCCGGCAGTGCGTCCGCGCGGGCGAGCTCCGAGCTTTCGCTGACCTGTATGAATCTGGTGGCTTGAATCAGTCGTCATTCGGCGTTGGTCCCGGAGAGTTCGCCACGCACCCTTTGCCGCGGCAGCGGGCGGGGGCTTCGGCGCACCTCATTGACGAACGGATCAACGCGTCGTCACGGGTCGCCGGGATGCGGCGTTTTTTGCAGTCTTGCGTTATGCAACACTCGCGGATTCAGCCCTTTGGAACCCCCCGACAACGCCTGCGAAGCGAGACGAGATGACTGACGTAAAGACGATTGCCGGAAAGGCGACGATTCGCTGCCAGTTCTGCGGGAGCTGGAACAGGGTGGATGTCAGCCGGGCGGCCGATCGCCCGAAATGCGGGAAATGCGGAAAGCCGATGCTCCTCGACCGTCCGCTGCATCTGGACGACGAGAGCTTTGCGCGGACGATCGCTGAGAGCGAAGTGCCCATCTTTGTGGACTTCTACGCGGATTGGTGCGGGCCCTGCAAGATGATGGCGCCCGCGGTGGATCAGCTTGCTGCCAATTACACCGGACGTGCCGTCGTCGCAAAGCTGAACACGGACGAGTCACCGAAAACTTCCATGTCGTTCAGCATCCGCGGCATTCCCACCTCCATAGTCTTCGCTGATGGCAAGGAAGTAGCGCGCCAGTCGGGGGCACTTCCCTACCAGGCCCTTTCCGCACTGCTCGACAAGGCGCTCTGATCTCGACGTTGCCGCGCAGCAGTAGCTGCGCCAGTCACTCGGGCGGCGGAGTGCGCTCGCCTTTCCGGCGCTCGGTCACTTCGCGAGCCCGACGTCTCCGCTCGCCCGCCGTCTCGATAAGAGCGAAGACCATGCGGAGCAGCCCGTACACAGCGAATCCGAAGCTGAGGAGAACGGCGGCCGCAAGCAGCTGAGCGACGAGGGTGGAGAAGTCGCCCCTCGTGAGTCCGATCGTTGCCCCGACGCAGACGATGATGGACGTAATCGTGACGAGGAGTGCCGGGCGTATTCCCAACCCTGAAGGGCGTCGCGGCTTGCCTCTCGCGGGGGTGCCTGCCGGTGCGGGCTCAGTCATCAGAGACTAGTATACGCAGCATTGTGACGAGCCGCTGAGGCTGCCCGTCAACCTCATATGCGAGGCTCTCTCCGATTGATCATTCCCTTCGTGCTACTCGGCGCCGCGTGCATTGCCTGCTCCGATGACGCCGCGGTTTCCCGGCGCTCAACGCAGCGTGAGCGTGACAGCGTGATCAGCACGCTGCCGATACCCGGCGCGAAGGCCGTAGGCAGAGCGTTGACTGTCTCCGACTCCGCGGCCAGCCGAGCGTCGTTGATGGACTCAGCTAGCCAGGACTGACCGCGAGGGAGGAGTCGGCTAGGCCGGAGGCGTGGGCCTCCCCTTCATGAAATGGTAGATGAGAGCGACGATCCCGATGACGAGTAGCAAATGGACCGCTAGGCTGCTCATGGGGCTGAGGAAGTAGGCGTATACCCAAAGCAGAATCAGCACCGAGGCAATTCCGAGCCACATCGCTATACTCCTTGAAATTGGTGGGCTAACCGTGCGGAGAATGTGGGGGCGCATGGTGCTATCCGCAATTCCGAAGTTGCGATATTAAAGAATCAGTTCAGCGAGCAGATGGCAGGTTTGAGGTCAAACGCAGCAGCACGTCGGGAATGGCCGGCAGCGACTTGGGTCCGAAGAAGTGGCGGAGCAGAAAGTATTCGGGCCAGCGGACCATCATCAGTGATGAGTGGCCCGCAAACGCCGCAACCTGGTCGCCTTGGATCCACAAGGCCGGCCGCTCCCGACAGGATGAAAAACTGCCAGTATCGGCCAGCGTCGGTTCACGAGTGACTGTTCCTTGAGGAGTTCAACCTCGGCCTCGGTCGACGTCGGAAATAGGACAGCCACCAGGGCATCTCAGTTTCGGTGGGTTGGCGCAGAACCGCTACCACCGCCGGCAAGTATGCAAACACAACCATTGTTGCGCCGCCAAGTCGTAGCAGCTGGTCCTGGGAATGGATTTGCATAGCGAGATAAACGGCGATGAAGCCACCAGCTGTGGAAACAAGAGAGAGCACATACGCCTGTCTGTAGGTTGCTGCAACGGTGAGAAGCGGGAGGGCATTGTACCAGTCCCAGGTCTGAGGCGTGCAGGCCATCGTAAAAACCAGCCACGCTTCGCGTCGCCGCCATCGTATCAGAACCAGCGCGATCAAGGGGCCGCCCAGGCGAAGAATCGGCGGGCTCATGTGGCCACTACGCTGAGACACGAGGGCAAGCCATTCGCGGGGCCACGAGGGAAGAAGCAGCAGGCTGACCGCCCCAAGAACCAGAGCTCCGGCCGCCAGCGCGACCCAGGCG
>JALYJX010000287.1 GCA_030775065.1 Gemmatimonadota bacterium
CTTCCTTCTCACCCGGATCTGCTTCGCCGAGCTCGGACTGAATCGCCCGCAGCTGCTGGCGCAGATAGAACTCGCGCTGGTGCTGTTCGATCTTGATCTCGGTCTGGCGCTTGACGTCCTCGACGACGTGGGCGCGGCCAACCTCGCGCTCGAGCCGCGTGAGCAGAAACCGCAGGCGCTGGCCGATGTCGAGGCGCTGAACGATCTCGTCCTTGTCGGAGATCTTGAAGTTCATGTTGGTCGCCGCGAGGTCGGCGAACCGGCCGGGGTCCGAGACGTTCATCCGCAGAATTGCGGGCACCTCGTCGGGAATGCGGTCGACCATCTTCGCCAGCGTTTCCGCGGCGTTGACCACTCTCCCTACGAGCTCATCGACTTCGACCGGATCTGCCGCCAGCTCCTTTGCCGGCTTGACGTGAGCGACGGGGTAGGGTGTCGTCTGAACGATCTTGTCGATGACGATTCGTCGCAGGCCCTGGAGTGTGATCTGGACCGTGTCGCCGGGAAGATTGATCCGCTCGTGAACGCGCGCGGCAACTCCAACGCGGCCGACGAATCGCTCGAGGTCCACCGGATCGTCGTGCTCGCCCGTCGCGATGACGAGGGCGACGATAAGCCCCGCGCCCTCGTGTTCTCTCAGGAGCGCGAGATTCTCCGGCGCGCCCATCTGCACGGCGATCGTGCCGAGCGGATACACGATCGTGGAGCGCAGCGCCATCATCGGGAGATTCGGTGGAATCTCCGACTTCAGGATGTCGTCTTTGCGGGAGGGCTTAGCCATTCGGAGAAATTAAAGCTGGATACCCTGGTAAGACACTCTGGACTGCGGACTGATTGCGGAGTGCGGACCTGCGTGGACTGCGGACCTGCGTGGACTGCGGACCTATACTGCTTGCTCCGCCGGTCTGCGCTCGAGCAGGGCGACAAATCCGGGATTCGATCGGATCGGGTCGAGCGATGCGTCATGCTCGATCCACTTCCAGTGGCCGAAGCCATTATCGAGGGCTTTGCTCAACGTTGTAATCGCTTCATCAGACTGACCTTCCATCGCGAAGTTGCAGGCGATGTTGTACAGAACCGAAGGGTCACCTGGCTCCATAGCCAGCGCGCGCCGGTTCCAATCACGGGCTTTCTCCGACTCTCCGAGGAATGTCAGGTCCGCGGCGCCCATGTAGAGCGCCCGCGGATTGTCGGGATTAAGCTCGAGATGTTTGCGCGCAGCATCATAGCCGCGTCTCGCTGTACGGATCGTCTCCTCAGTCTTCCCGAGACCTTTGTAAGTGTCCGCAAGCAGAGTGAGCGTAGCGAAGTCGTCGGGTCGCACTGCGACGGCACGCTCGTACCACTTTGTGGCGTCTTCGGCTTTTCCGGCGGCCGAACAGGCCCGGGCGTAGAAGTATGCGGCTTCAAAAGACTTGGGATTGAGCTGCATCGCCGTCTGAAATTCCTTTTCTGCCTGCTCGAAGCCGCGGCTGAGAGAAAGTGCAAGTCCTCGTGACGCGTGCGCTTCGGCAAGCTCGGGCGCCAGCTCGACGGCACGGCGGCTCGCCGATTCAGCGCGAGCAAGGTTGGCGGGAGTCGCGTCGAAGTACTGGTAGAGAAACGAGCAGCAATCCGCAACTCCGCAGTGAGCGAGCGCGTATCCCGGATCGAGCTCGATCGCACGCTCGAACATCTGTCGCGCGAACTCGTGCGAGCGGCGCCGATGCTGATGGAAGAACTGGCGTCCCCGCAAATAGACCTCGTACGCCTCCACGTTCGCCGTCGGCACCTGCTCGATCGCCCGCTTCTCGTCTTCGGTGAGCACCACCCGTAGCGCGGCGACGATGCTCGCTGCTATCTCATCCTGGATTGCAAACACATCCTCGAGCTCGCGGTCATAGCGCTCGGCCCACAGCTGCGTGTTGTCGCTGGCGTTTACAAGCTGCGCAGTGAGTCGGAGGCGCTTGCCCGATTTGCGCACGCTTCCTTCGAGCACCGTTCCCACCTGAAGCTTCCGCCCAATTTCGCGGATGTCTTCGTTCTTGTTCTTGAAAGTGAACGACGACGTCCGCGACGAGACCTTGAGCGCCTTGATCTTGGAAAGAGCGTTGATGATTTCCTCGGCCATACCGTCGGCAAACGATTCACCCTCGGGATCGGAGCTCAGATTGCTGAACGGAAGCACAGCGATGGATCGCGCGCCTCCCGCGGCACCCGGGGTGAGTGGACTTCCATCCGGGGTCGAGAGCTGCTGTGCGACCAGTGCACGCGCGAAGTCCATCGTCGTCCCGAACCGCTCCATCGAATCTTTCGAGAGCGCTTTGAGCAAAGCGGTCTCGACTTCCTCGGGAGCCGCCGCGAACACAGATCGGATCGAAGGAACGGGATCCGTGAATCTCTTGCTGAGAATTGCCTGTGCGCTGGTACCGGTGAATGGCTTTCGTCCCGACAGCATCTCGTACAGCACGCACGCCAGACTGTACTGATCGCTGCGCCCATCCACGACCGTATCGCCGGCCGCCTGTTCCGGACTAACATACGCCGGTGTCCCGACCATCATTCCGGTTTGCGTCAGCGACTCACCTCCCGCCACGCTGACTGCCTTGGCGATGCCGAAGTCCATCACCATCGCTTCGCCTTCCTGCAGCATCACGTTTTCGGGCTTGATATCGCGATGGACGATGCTGTTCCGATGTGCGTAGTCGAGTGCTGAAGCTATTCCGCGCACCAGCTGAAGCGCTTCATCGAGCGGAATCTTTCCGTCACGCAGAAGGCGGTCTCGCAGCGACTCGCCCTCCACGACGGGCATTACATAGAAGAGAAATCCGGCCGCTTCTCCTGAATCGTAAAGCGGGACGATATGCGGATGATTGAGCCGCGCCGCGAGCTTGATCTCTCGAAGGAAGCGATCAGGCCCGAGCGAAGAGCTGAGCTCGGGATGGAGCACCTTGAGCGCGACACGCCGGTCGTGACGAAGATCCTCGGCGAGGTAGACAGTTGCCATTCCGCCGCGGCCAAGCTCGCGGTCGAGTCGGTAACGGGACTCGAGCGCCGAATTCAATTGCTGCTGCACGACACTCCGCTGGGATGGATTTGAGAGGGCAAAACTACCGACTGCGCCGGCCTGCGGCCACCGGATCAGCGTGCATCTTTCCCGCTCTCACGGTGAGCAACGGCAGCAGATTATCCCCGGGCGTCCATATCTGGCCGGTGACTTCGTGAATCGACGGCGTATTTGAGCGCCATCAAGATGATGCCCGTGCACAGATATAAGCCCTCCACCGGTACCACCCCCTGCGGAACCGGCTATCTTTTAAGGCTATGTTCGAAGACCTGAGCGAAAAGCTCGAAGCCACATTTGCCCGTCTGCGCGGGCGCGGAACGCTCAGCGAATCCGACATCAAGGAAGGCCTCCGCGAAGTGCGGCGCGTCCTCCTCGAGGCCGACGTCAACTTCGCGCTGACGCGTGAATTCCTCGAGCGGGTAGAGAAAAAGGCCGTCGGAGTAACGGCGCTCAGCGCCGTGTCGCCGGCGCAGCAGCTCATCAAGATCGTCCACGAAGAGCTCGCCAACATGCTCGGCGAGCGTCGCGAAGGACTGAAGCTGAGCTCCGTGCCGCCGACTATCGTGATGATGGTGGGACTCCAGGGCTCCGGTAAGACGACCACCGCCGCGAAACTCGCCAGAAAGCTCGTCGGTGAGGGACGCCCGACGCGGCTCATCGCCGCCGACGTTTATCGCCCCGCCGCAATCGATCAGCTCGAGACTCTCGGACAGCAGCTGAACATACCCGTCTACGCTGATCGCACGACGCAGGATGTGGTGAAAATCGCGAAAGCCGGAATCGACGATGCGAAGCGTGCCCGCGACCGCGTCGTGATCGTCGATACAGCCGGCCGGCTCCAGATAGACGAAGAGATGATGGACGAGCTTCGCCGGTTGAAGGACGCAGTCCATCCGACGGAGATTCTCCTGGTCGCCGACGACATGACCGGTCAGGAAGCGGTAAAGATCGCCCAGGGATTCGACACCGCGCTCGGGGTCACCGGCGTGGTGCTTACCAAGATGGACGGCGATGCGCGCGGAGGCGCGGCGCTCTCGATCTACGGTGTCACCAGGAAGCCCATCAAGTACATTGGCGTCGGGGAAAAATCGGACGCGCTCGAGGAATTCCATCCGGACCGTATGGCCGGCCGAATTCTCCAGATGGGCGACGTGGTCTCACTCGTCGAGAAGGCGCAGGCTGCGTTCGACGAGGAAGCGGCCAGGAAGCTGCAGAAAAAGGTGAAGAAGGAAGGGATGGACCTCACCGATTTTCTGAATGCCATGCGCCAGATCGAGCGGATGGGTCCACTCGAGGGCGTGCTCAAGATGCTTCCCGGGATGAACTCAAAGATGTTGAAACAGGCGAAGGTCGATCCAAAGCGGATGAAGCACGTCGAGGCTATCGTTCTCTCGATGACTCCGGCGGAGCGAAAGGATCCGTCGTTACTAAATGGCTCGCGACGGGCACGCGTCGCGCGCGGCTCGGGCCGCACGATCAGCGAGGTGAACAGGCTTCTCGAGCAGTTCCGCGAGATGCAGAAGATGATGAAGAAGATGTCCCAGGGCGGACGCATGGGAATGCCGTCTATGCCCGGGATGTTCGGAATGCGGTAACACGCCGCATGAGTACCGGGTGCGCGCCGGAATCACCGGCGTCGCGATGAGCCCGGGAGTTTTACGAGACACTCTTGAGGGAGATGTACAGATGGTAAGAATTCGTCTCCGCCGGATCGGGCGGAAGAAGGCACCAGTCTATCGCATTGTCGTCGCAGATTCGCAAAGCCCGCGCGACGGGAAGTTCATCGAGATCATCGGTCAGTACGCTCCCCGGCAGCAGGGCGAGGGTGGTCTCAAGATCGACGAAGCGCGCGCCGACTACTGGCTGAACGTTGGCGCGCAGCCGAGCGATACTGTTCGCTCGCTGCTTCGTCGCGCGGGCGTTCTTCGCAAGCGGCACGAGCAGCGTCTCGGAATCGAGCGCAAGGTGGCGGCTGTGCCGCTGTTTGAGCGCACCGAAGAAGAAGAGCGCGCGCTCCAGGCGGCCGACTCCGCGCCTTCGGCGGAGAATACCGAGGCGTAGTGTGTCGGCAGCCGCATTCGCGGTCGTAGGAATGATCCGCAATGCGCAGGGAATCCGCGGTGAGGTGGTCGTCGAGCCACTCACGGAC
>JALYJX010000288.1:0-298 GCA_030775065.1 Gemmatimonadota bacterium
GTCGACCTCCAGCATCCGGGACTGTATGGTCCGGCGCTCGTGATGCGCACGTGGGGGTACGGCTACCTGACGGACAGCTGGGGTGATATTCCGTACTTCAGCGCTCTGAAAGGTGACCAGGCTGATGGTAGCCTGTCGCCGGCGTACGACGACCAGAAGGCCATTTACACCGATTTCTTCGCCGTTCTGGCGAAGGCAACGACGGATATGGCCGCAGCGACGACGACCCATCTCAGGTTCGGCGCAGCTGATCCGATCTATACCGGCAACCTTACCCGCTGGACGCGATTCTCCAATT
>JALYJX010000288.1:308-5176 GCA_030775065.1 Gemmatimonadota bacterium
CTCCAATTCGCTTCGCGCGCGTCATGCGATGCGTCTGGTGAACGTCGATCCGGCGACAGCGAGAGCCGAGTTCGTGGCGGCATTCGGCGCACCGAACGGCCTGATGGCATCCAACGCCGACAACGCGCAGTTCTCATGGCCGGGTGACGGTGTCTACGACAATCCGTGGGCAGTCAACTTCAGGACCCGCGACGACCACCGGATGTCGAACGTAATCATGAACATCCTGATCCCGACGGCCGATCCGCGTCTGCCGGTCTACGCGCAGCCGACACCAGCGAATCCGGCGGTTTACGCGGGAATGCCGAACGCGCTTACGCACAACAACGCGCAGGTGTTCTTCAACACTGCTTCGCGGCCGGGCGCCGTGTTCTACTCGGGTGCCACAACGTATGGCACCTTCGGTGGAGCCGGCTCAACATGGCCCTCGTTCCTCATGACCTACGCCGAAGTTTCGTTCCTGAAGGCGGAGGCCGCCGAGCGCGGCTGGATTGCGGGCAGCGCGGCGACGTTCTATGAGGAAGGCATCCGCTCTTCGATGGCGCAGTGGAATGTTACCAACGCTGCAGCGATCAATGCCTACGTTGCGAGCGCTCCAATTGCCTATGCTGGTGGAACTGCGGGCCTCGCGCGAATCGCGACCCAGAAGTGGCTGGCCCTCTACACCGATGGCGGCCAGGCGTGGATGGAGTGGCGGCGCACCTGCGTGCCTTCCACGATCAAGCCGGGCCCCGACGCACTTATCGGGACCGTACCACGGCGGCTGCAGTACTCGCTCACCGAGAACGCTGTAAACGCGGAGAACGTGAGCGCGGCGACAGGCCGTCAGGGCGCGGACGTGTTTACGACCCGAATGTACTGGGACAAGAGCCCGACGGTGGCTCCGACGTTCGTCGTCGGCTGCGGTCAGAGATAAGTTTCACGACTGACGAGCAAAGAAAAGCCCCCCGGAGAATCGGGGGGCTTTTTCTTTGCTTGGTGCTCGAGTCGTTAATGCGATCTCGTCCAGACGAGCACCGTGCCGCACGCGCGATTGGTGCGCTCCATGTACTGCGCCGGTGTACCCGCCGTCGACGTGTAAAACTCGATGCCCGCGATGTCCCCCGGATTGATGACTTCGTCGAGCTCTGCGCCAGGAACGCGCTGCCCATCCAGCCACACCATCGGCTGGCAGCCGCGAATCCGGATAGTGTTCCCGCCGGTGTTAGCGGCCTTGATCGTGATGCCGGGCAGGGATCTGAACAATTCGCTCGTGTTGATTGAGCCGCGCTTCCTGATCTCGGCCTGATCATAGAATTTCGCGTAGCTGTTCCGCTGCGCCCGATGCTCATAGAACTCGCGAAGCCTGGACCTGTCGTTGGCGTTGGCTTCAATGAGCACTTCTTCCAGGTCCGCCGGCCTCGGCTTGAGCATGATCTCAAGCGGGGCGAGTGCGTCGCCACCGAGCTGAATATCGACAGTGCGGGGCTCGAACCCGAGGCGGCGCAAGCGAAGCGAGACGGCCCCAACCGGGAGAGCGCCAAGATTGAAGCTGCCATTCTCGCCCGACAAAGTCTGCTTCACGAGAGACATTCCTACGACGGCCGCGATCTCCACGCCTGCAATTGGAGCGCGCGATACGTCGGTGACAATTCCCTTGACTTCAATCTGTGACGTTTGCGCCACCGCCTGGGCACTTGCGAACGCAGGAATTCCAAGGGCAAGCGCGTGGATTGCCATCAATGAACAACGGACGTGCATAAGCCGTCTCCGGAGACTGGATGTACTCAAATGAATTACCCGGGACCGACCGCTGTCAAGCATGAACCTCTTCCCCCGATTTTTGGCGTGCTACGTGCTGACTAGCCTTGCCCCCGGATTGCTCCCTCACAACCTTTGAACGATGTCCGACCCCAAGCTCCCCTCGATACTCGTCGTCGACGATAACCAGGACAACGCCCACATCATCCGCGACTATCTCGAAGCGCGCGGCTACAAGATCTCGGTTGCCTACGACGGCATCGAGGCGATGGAGGTCTTCGAGCGCGAGAAACCCTCGATCATCCTCCTCGACGTGATGATGCCGGGCCGCGACGGCTGGCAGGTCTGCCGCGAGATGAAAGACCATCCGACGCTCGGCTCCTCCATCCGGGTCGTGATGGTTACGGCCCTTCAGGACTGGATGAACAAGCGCCAGGCACTGGAGACGGGCGCCGACGATTTCGTGGAGAAGCCGTTCGAGCTCGCAGCACTCGCGAAAGTGGTGGAGCGGAACGCCGCGCGACTCGCCCCCACGAGCTGAATTTGCCGAACTACCGGCAACTGTTCCGATCGGGGCAGAACAAGGTCCCAACGGTCTCGGCCACTCTCGATGCGCTGCGTCAGGGCATCCAGGAGCGCGGAGAGCTCGTTATCCTCTACTTCAACTTCGATCGCTATGCCAAGATCGAGGAGATCTACGGCTGGGAGAAGCTCGACGAGATCCTCGAGACCACCATCAAGGCAATGCGGGATTTTTTCCGCGAGGGTCCTTTTGCCGCATCGGAGGTGATGGTCAGCTTCACCAACGACGACGACTTCATACTGTTTCACATTCCGGCGGCCGATGTTCCCGTTCCCACCGACGAGGAAATAACAGACCTCACCATCCGACTGCATCAGTTCATCTCAACGCGAGTGGAGGAGGGGCACGGAGAAGCCGTGGCTGCTCTCTTCGACACGTATGTCGGCCGGGCACACATTTACTACGACCCGAAGATCCGGCTTGAGCGGCAGATCTACCGCGGCATTCGGGAGGCTGCTGCTTCTTCCAACAGCGTGGAGCAGCGGGAGCTGGCCCGAAAAAGCGCCGACCTCCGGGAGACACTCCGCACCGGAGCGCTTTACATCGACTATCACCCGATCGTGATAACCGACACGAAGGAGATCTTCGGCTACGAGGCGCTGGCCCGCGGCACCATGCGAAGCATGCGGAGGCCCGAAGTGATGTTCGAGGTTGCGGCGCAATCGGACATGATCTGGGAGCTGAGCCGGCTCTGCCGAAACACCGCTATCCGCGGAATGAAGGCTAGACTCAAGAAAGGCCAGCTGTTGTTCATCAACGTCGATCCGCACGACTTCACGGACCCCGCGTTCACCGAGATCGACCTGGACGTGCCCGATCCGTCGTGCGTGGTTCTGGAGATAACCGAGCGCACTGCCATCAAGGATTACCCGAAGTTTCGCGGGCGCCTCAAGGATTTCCGCGATCGCGGCTACCGTTTCGCCGTCGACGACGCCGGCAGCGGCTACGCCGGGCTTGGCTCCATCGCCAACCTCGAGCCCGACTTTATCAAGCTCGACATCTCTCTCATCAACTGCATCCATGAGAACTTCATCAAGCAGAACCTGGTGGAGACGATGGTGCGCTTCGCGAACGACCAGGGGGCGAAGGTGATTGCCGAGGGCGTGGAGCTCGCCGAGGAGTACGAGACGGTGAAGCAGCTGGGCGCGCACCTGGTCCAGGGATTCTTCCTGCATCCTCCCGAGCCGGAGCCCGTCACACCGCCAGTCAAGACGCTCGTCGAGTCCTAACTACAAACTGAGAACCACTAGCTGTGGGCTTTCAGTCAAGGAAAAGCACTCAGCTTGGGGCTGCAAACCGACAGGACAGTACGCGTCATTTCAAAGCCCAGGCCGTTCGCGTACCGCACGTGAACTGTCCCGTCTGTAGTCAGCACCGCGCTGGCTGCTTCTGTCTTCTGAACGCTCATGGCTTGTAGTTCTCCATTTGCAGTTCTCTCAGACCATGAGAGTCTCGACCAGGGCAACCGACCGGTCAGCGGCGCCGAGTCCGGACCTTACTACCTCGCGTGCTGCGGCGCGCGCCTGAGCCAGTGATTCCGGACTGTCGATCCACCTTCTGATGCGGCTGTCGATCGCTGCCGAATCAGCGCACCGAAATGCTCCCCCAACCGCAACGAGCAGATTCGCATCGCGGTTGTCAGTGTGCCGCGGGCCGATGATCACCGGCGCACCAAACGCGGCGGGCTCGAGAAGCGAATGCAGACC
Source organism: Gemmatimonadota bacterium (assembly GCA_030775065.1). Lineage (GTDB taxonomy): Bacteria > Gemmatimonadota > Gemmatimonadetes > Gemmatimonadales > Gemmatimonadaceae > UBA4720. The sequence goes on from JALYJX010000288.1 coordinate 4,338, forward strand.
TGCATCACGAAACCCGCCCCCAACGTAAGCCGCGTCCGCCAGCGCGTAGAGATCGCCGAGTACTCCGTATCGATCTACGACGATGACGTCGGCCGACGAAGCGGCAGGGCCGCCCGCGCGGGCATATTCGAGCCCTACGGAGCGCGCCCAGGATTCGATCGCCTCGAGATGTTTCGCGGAAAGCTCATGCGGCGCGATGATCAGCCTGATGTCTGCGTGGGCGCGCCGCGCTGCAAGCCACGCGGCCAACAAGCGCTGCTCGTCGCTCGGCCACGTTGAACCGGCAACCAGTGTGAAGCGCGCCGCCCGCAGTTGGCCGATGAGCGCCGCGCGCCCCGCCGAATCCAGCTCTGCTTTCGCCCACGCCTGATCGTAGCGTGTGTCGCCGGTGATTCTGATGCGGTCCGGCCTCACGCCGGCCTCGACGAGATGCGCGCCGTCGGCGTCCGACACCGCCCCGACTGCGTCCATTGCACGAAATGCATCATGGAGAAAAAGCTGCGCTACGCGCGACCGACGGCCAGAGGATGCAGGCATTGTAGCGCTCAACATTCCGAGTCGCACTCCGTTGCTCGCGGCGCGCTCGGCGAGCAGCGGCCACACGTCGAGCTTGCTGAACACAAGGGCCGTCGGCCGCAACGATGAGAGTGCGAGCTCGGCATCCGCCGTTGTGTCGAAGGGGAGGTAATCATGGAAGTCCGCACCCACCGTTCCCGCAAAGCGCTCTGCGCTCGGCGAAAAAAAAGTGTACGCGACCTGTGCGTCGGGATGCGCCGCGCGAAAGCGCTGAATCACCGGCAGCGCTTGCAGTCCCTCGCCGACGGACGGCGCGTGCACCC
>JALYJX010000289.1 GCA_030775065.1 Gemmatimonadota bacterium
TCCAACAGCGGCGCCAACGCACGTTGCGGGATCGACGATCCTGTCCGGGCAAACTCCGGCTGCCCTCACTGTGTCGGCGCCAATCATCTCTGTGAGAGAGTGGCCGACCTGCACGTAGACTTGTCCGTCAATCAATCTGCTTCCGAAGGGAGCGAGTGGCTCGAGAAGGCTGATCACCTCGGAACGGTTGCGCGCGATGGAAAGTCTCGAGCTCCACGACAGGTTCGCGCTTCTGAGAGGAAACAGGTTGACGACCGCTTCGACGCCTCGCAACCGCAGCTCTCCTCCGTTGACTCGCTCGACTGAGAACCCGAGGCTCGGAGGCACGGTTCGATCCAGCAGCAGATCGGAGATATTGCGTTGGTAGCCCGTCAGCTCGATACTCGCGCGGCTGTCGAACAGCACTGCGTCGAGTCCGCCCTCGAGCTCCCTCTGTCGCTCCGGCCGAATGTCCGGCGAGCCTCGCCCGCCGCTGATGGTCAATCCGGTCAACCCCCCAATCAATCCGAAGCCAAGCGTTGTGAACTTATCGCCACTGAACGGTCTGTTGCCGGTTTCTCCGTAAGCGATTCGGAATTTCAACTCCTGAAATCCCGGTACGTCTCCGCTGGTCAGCGCGTACGAGGCTGATGCCTTCGGAAAGAAATAAAACTTTTGCGCGTTGCCATTGTTGGTGCTCCTGTCCGCGCGCGCGCCAAGCGTCAGCAGGAGATGCTCTCCAATGAGCGCTTCGGACTGCGCGAACAGGCCAAAGTCGCGAACCACAAACATAGAAGTCGTGAAGTCACGAACGGTGCCGGCCGATGGAAGTGCGATTCCTCCAATGAGATTCTCCCCGCGTGCGCGCTCAATCTGACTGTCCTCAGCTTCGTATTGAGTTCCTACCTGTGATGTGATGGACAACCCACTTCGCGGCGTGAATAAATGAAGCGCGTTCAGATTGAGCGTCTGACTGAGATTGCGAAATTCACTCAGTACAGCGGTTCCCAGCAGACCGTCCTGCCTCTCGAAGTCCATCTCCGGAGGAGCGTACACATTGTTGCGCTGGTGAATCAGATCGATGCCGCCGTTTGCAATGAAGCGAAGCTCGTGTCTTCCGGTTGAAAGCGGGGTCAAAGTGAAGCGGGCAGAGTTGACCGTTCTCCACACCGCCTCACGATTCTCGAAGAGGTCAATTGTCTGATATGGATTCGTTGTCCAGAACCGGTTTTCCGGATAACTGTTGTCTCCACGCAGGCGCAAATCGTGAAAGCTGGGTATGCGCGGAATCGCATACGCGACCGAGCCTCCTCCGGGAGCGTTTTCGTTGCCGAACAATCCGCGGTCGCCGGTTGAACGCGTGACGTCGGATCCAAGCGCCAACTGGAGCCGGCTTCCGAACGAGTGGTCGAAGTTGGCGCGAAATCCTTTCTTGTCGGCGAACGTGTTGCGCACGATGCCGTTGTCCCGCCTTGCCATTCCGGACAGATAGTAGCGCGTCGCTTCAGAGCCACCGGAAAGCGAAAGGCTTTGCTCATAGCTGATCGGTTTCTCGCCGTAGAGAATCTGCTCGTGATCGATGAAACGGTCGGGGCTGAAGAGAGCAGCCCACGCTGAATCGCCGAGCGTGTTCTGAGGATCGTAAACTCGCCGCGCAAGGGCGAGCGACTCGAAGCGGCGAAGCCCGTTCGTATAAGAGAGTTGCGACGTGCCGATGCTCGATCGGGAAGTAAGCTTCGGGCTTCCTACCTTTCCGCGCTTTGTTGTTATCAGGATCACACCTCCGGATGCCTTTGACCCATAGAGCGCCGATGCGGAAGATCCTTTGAGAATTTCTATGTCTTCGATCTGGTCAGGGTTGATGTCGGCGATGCGATTGACCGGATCTTCCAGAGTGGGCCACGCAAACCCACCACCACCGGACCGCGTTACGCGGTCGAGTCCCGGCGCAAACGCGGCATCGCTGACGATTACCCCGTCGATGACATACAGCGGGCTGATATCTCCATTGATCGAGCCGCTGCCGCGGATGATCACACGCGTTCCGCCGCCTGGTGCCCCCGTGCTTTTGTAGATCTGGGCGCCGGGAATTTTCCCCTGGAGTGCGCTCTCGAGATATGACGAAGGCGCACGAGTAAGATCTTCTGAGCCCAGGACGGTGACGGCATTCGCCGCGTTGCGACGGGCGACTCCTGTCGCGTGACCCGTAACGACGATGTCGTCCAGCTTGAGCGGGTCGCGTATCATCCGCGCGACGACCGAGGTAACGCCGGCTGGAAGAGGCAGCTCGAGCATGCGATATCCGATTTTTCGCACAACGAGCGTCGTATTGCCCGCAGGAAGCGACAGCGAAAAACGGCCGCCATCTCGCGCAGTCATGCTCGAATTGGCCGCGCCTTTCGCATTGACGATTGCGCCTGGAAGCGGCTCGCCCGTGCCTTGATCCTGCACAACGCCGCTCACGACGCGTTCGGCGCGCCCTTCCTGCGCATAGGTCTGAGGTGACCTTGCGAGGATCAGTCCGAACAACATCGGGACTCCCGCCAGCTGACGCTTCTGCATAGGCGACGAAAAGTCAGGATTGTGGAGACCCCTAACATTCACCGCGCCTGAAAAGTGTCAAGCGGCGCGCTGCATTCTCTTGATTAGTTGCCTCTAGAGGACTCGCACCTCCAACTCGATGTTCATGCTGGGCACACAAGAAGAACGCCGCATCGATGCTTGATGCGGCGAACTTTCTGGGCTTCAGTGCTTCTGTGGCCAGCGCACGGATGCCCGGCCGCAGACGAGGTCAGGCCTTCGTCGTACTCGTCAGCACTCTGAAGTCGAGTTTGTCTCCCGAAGCAGCGATATCGACCTCGATCTCGTCTCCCTTCGCGAACTCGCCGACAAGGATTTTCTCCGAGAGCGGATCCTCGATGTACTTCTGGATCGACCGCTTGAGCGGCCGTGCTCCGAATTTTTCATCGAATCCGTGCCTGACCAGGAACTCCGACCCCGCATCGGTGAGCTTGAGCGTCAGCTCCTCGTCGCCAAGCCGCTTCTGCACTTCGCGGAGAAGAATACTGACGATCTGTCCGATGTCCGACTCGGAGAGCGGATGAAAGACAATCACATCGTCGAGCCGATTGAGGAACTCGGGGTTGAAGACGTGGGTCATCTCTTCCTTCACCTTTTCCGCCATTCTCTCGAACGCGTTACGCCCGTCAGGCGCTGCGAAGCCCATCGTCCGGCTCTTCGTGATGTCCCGGGCGCCGACGTTCGACGTCATGATCACAACCGTATTCTTGAAGTCGATCACGCGGCCGTAGTTGTCGGTCAGGTGGCCCTCGTCGAGCACCTGGAGCAGGATATTGAATACGTCCGGATGTGCCTTCTCGATTTCGTCGAGCAACACCACGCTGTACGGCTTCCGCCGCACGGCCTTGGTGAGAGTGCCCGAGTCCTCGTATCCGACGTAGCCTGGAGGCGCACCGATGAGGCGAGACACCGAGAACTTCTCCATGTACTCGCTCATGTCCACGCGAATGAGCGCCTGCGGATCCGCGAACAGGAATTTCGCGAGAGCGCGGGCGAGCTCTGTCTTGCCGACACCGGTGGGGCCGGAAAAGATGAACGAGCCGATGGGGCGATTGGGATCCTTCAAGCCTGCGCGGCTGCGACGAATCGACCGCGCGAGGGCGCGGATAGCCTCATCCTGAGCCACTACCGACGCGTGGAGCTCCTCTTCCATTCGCATGAGGCGTGCGGTTTCGGCTTCCTGCAAACGCATCACCGGAATCCCCGTCCATCGGCTGACGATGAACGACACTTCGTTCTCGCCCAGCACCGGACGATGTGACTGGCGGTGCTTCTCCCATTCCTCCTGCTTCCGGCGGATGTCACCCTGCAGCTCCCGCTCGCGGTCACGCAGCGATGCTGCGCGCTCGAAGTTCTGGTCGCGCACGGCTGCTTCCTTCTCGGTGTTGACGCCATCGAGCTGACCTTTGAGCGCGGTAACTTCCGGTGGCGGCGCCTGCGTTGCTAGCCGCGCACGCGCGCCCGCCTCGTCGATCACGTCGATCGCCTTGTCAGGAAGGAACCGGTCGGTGATGTAGCGCTCCGACATCTTTGCGGCGGCGACCAGCGTGGCATCGGGGATCGATACCTTGTGGTGGTCTTCGTACTTGATTCGCAGTCCTTTCAGAATCTCGACAGTCTCATCAACCGTTGGCGGCTCGACGATCACCGTCTGGAACCGTCGCTCGAGCGCGCCGTCCTTCTCGATGTACTTCCTGTATTCGTTGAGCGTCGACGCGCCAACGCATTGCAGCTCACCGCGCGCAAGCGCCGGCTTCAGCATGTTGCTCGCGTCGATTGCGCCTTCGGCTGCGCCTGCTCCGACGAGCGTGTGCAGCTCATCGATGAACAGGATGATGTTCTTGTTCTGCGCAATCTCGTTCATCACTGCCTTGAGCCGCTCCTCGAACTGACCGCGGTACTTGGTTCCTGCGATGACGGCAGCCATGTCGAGTGAAAGCACTCGATGCTCGCGCAGCGAATCGGGGCACTCACCCGTTGCGATGAGCTGTGCCAGACCTTCGACGATCGCGGTCTTGCCGACGCCAGGCTCTCCGATGAGAACAGGATTGTTCTTCTTTCGTCGAGTCAGGATTTCCATCACCCGCTCGATTTCTTTCGAGCGGCCGATTGTCGGGTCAAGCTGATTCTCCGCTGCGAGCTGCGTCAGATCGCGGCAGAAATGATCCAGCGCCGGCGTCTTGGACTTCTTTTCACCCTTGCCAGTCGCGGCTGGGGCTCCAGATGTCGTCGACGACGAGCCGGTCGCAGCACCGCCCTGCGGCATATCGGTGCCAAGCAGGCGCAGCGTCTCGGCCCGCGCGGCATCGAGATTGATTCCCGCATCAGTGAGCACCTGCGCAGCGATTCCCTTCTCTTCACGCAGAAGGCCGAGCAGCAGGTGTTCCGTGCCAACGTAGTTGTGAGTAAGGTCGCGAGCCTCGGCCATCGCGAGCTCGAGAACTTTCTTGGCGCGCGAAGTATACGGGAGGTCGGGACCGGTTGCGGCCGTCGCCTTTCCCTTCTTGACGGTGTCCTCGATCTTCTGCTGGATCTCGTCGAGGTCCACGCTGAGGTTCTGCAGTACCGCCGCGGCGACGCCCTCGCCCTCACGGATCAGCCCGAGCAGTATATGCT
>JALYJX010000290.1 GCA_030775065.1 Gemmatimonadota bacterium
TTCCACAGGTGACGTCTCCAACCAAGGCATCGCTATCCTCGCAGAACAAGGCTTAGCCATGCAGTTTAGAAGGAGTGTTACCTATGTTCCCGGACTACTCTGTTACCGATGTACCCGGTCTGTACCGAGCAGCAGCCTAACACTCGCTGAAGCTGAAGGCGTTATGCCGATTGGTGGAATTCCTGTGACGGAAGATAATTAAGGCGATGGTCGAATATGACAACAAACGAAATACTTGCTCTGCGATGCCCGTCATGCGGCAGTGCGATCACTCAGCCTTCCCGCGAGATGCCGTTTGGTGCTGAGTTTCGCTGCGACCATTGCAGCACCACATCCGTTTTGATTGTTGATCGGGCGCTCGTTCCGCTTAGCACTCTGCAGAAGCTGGGAGAAAAGGTATGTACCGCCTGCGGCCGGGTTGCTCAACGTGAGGCGCGATTCTGCCAAGAAGGACACCCACTCGTCCGCCGCTGCATCAATTCCACTGTGTGCAGAGCGGAGTTCGCGGTTGACCACCAAGTTTGCGATAGCTGCGGTTGGCCTCAGAGAGTGAAGCCAGGAACAAGTGAGGCCGAGGCGCTTGCTTTTGACAGAGCCGTCAGCGACTTGGATGGGCCGTCGTATGACGTGATTAACCCTGCGCTGAAGGTCATCATCGCAGGCGGCCGCAGAGCCTCGGAAACAGCCAAGACAGCAGCAGCGTCAGCGATTCATCGCCTCATGATCGATCCTTCCTTTCATCAGAGATGTCTCATAGGCGATGATGAAAACTATACCGAGCGTGATTGTTGGCAGGCTCTCGGCAGCCTAGGGCTCGCGGCTAGACGAGCGGCTCCATTGCTCCGGCAAAAAATTGAGAAGCTCTGGTCCGAGGGAAGGAATGACGATCCTGCGCTCTCAGTCCTTGCTGCCATTTCCCCCGAAGACGCGGTTCCCTTGCTGCGGCAAGCAATAGAAAAGCGCTGGTCTCAGGGCTGGGGTTACGTCGCTTATCTGGTTGGCGTGCTTGGCACCATTTCCCCAAAAGACGCCCTGGCTTATTGTAGTCGTAGCTTGACCGAAAAGAGCAGTAACGACTATGACTGGCCGGCAGTGCAATCTGCGTTTAATCTTGGCAAAGACGCTATTCCAACACTCGAAGAATTCTGTGGCATTTTTTCAGGCCGTCGAGGCAAGGCGTGCGCGGCGGCGGTTACGGCCCTCCGTAATGGTGAAAATAGGTTCTATCTCCCGTAAGTTGAAATTTGCGTAGCTGACGGCGTGATAGCGTGGTTCTCAAGTAGTGTTGTTCCTCGCGGCTTGGATGCTGATCGCGCGCCGCAGCTGAAGGCCAGCGCTATACAGTCGAAGGCCTCGGCGTCGAACACCCGCAGACCTTGCTGCGGCGCGCGTCATCTCCGTGCGTTTGCGCTTCGGGTGAGACCGTCGCATACTCTTGGCACCGCGTGCGATCCTCCCTCGGTGATGGGAGTTGGCCGGGTCATAGGGCTTTCCGGTCAGTCTTTGTCGGATCCTTGCGGGCGAAGCCGCGGCTACGATTGTTGAAACGCCCTCCAGATTCTCTGTGTGTCTTTCAAACTCGGGAAACACCAAAGGCGTTCCGCTGGAGATCGGCTGCATCTTGGTTGAGGACAAAATGAATATTCCAAGCGAAGGGATGACATGAGCATCGGCGATTATCTGAAAACGCAGTTCCTGGAGATCATCCAATGGCAGGACGATTCCCGCAACACGCTCTCGTTCCGCTACCCGGATAGCGACAAAGAGATCAAGCGGGGTGCCCAACTGCTCGTCCGCGAATCACAGATGGCACAGTTCGTTTATCTAGGCCAGTTCGGCGACACCTACGGGCCTGGGACCTGGACACTTACAACGAAAAACATCCCAATCCTGTCCACGCTCAAAGGGTGGAAATACGGGTTCGAGTCTCCATTCAAGGCCGACGTCTATTTCGTCAACACGCGTCTCTTTACCGGCAACAAGTGGGGTACGTCGAACCCGATCATGTTGCGTGATCCGGATTTTGGAATCGTGCGCGTGCGCGCCTTTGGCACGTTCGATTTCAACGTGGTTGATCCAAAGCTGTTCCTTAGGGAGGTGGCCGGCACCGACGGCCATTTCGTCGTCGACGACTTCGCCCACACCATGCGCTCCAGGATCGTCAGCATTTTCAGCGACGCGCTCGCCTTGGCCAAACTACCGGTGCTTGACGTCGCGTCGCGCTTTCAGGAACTTGGCGACGCGCTCCTGCCTGTGATCAACCCCGCGGTCAAGACCAAATACGGCTTGGAGATTTCGAGCTTTGTCGTCGAGAGCGTCTCTCTGCCGGAGGATGTCGAACATGCGATTGACAAACGCTCCAGCATGGCAGCGATTGGCAATCTCAATGAGTACGTTAGGTTCCAATTGGCCGAGAGCCTGACCAAGGGCGAGGGCGGCGGCTTGGCGGGGACTGTGGCGCAACTCGGGGCTGGTTTGGCACTGGGTCAGCAGATGGCGCAGGCGATGGGGGCTACGGGCGGCCCGAATCTGCTCAGCCCTGCTGATGCGGCGAAGGTCCTTGGTGTCAGCGAAAGTGACGTATTGACCGCACTCGGCGACGGGTCGTTAAAGGGCCGGAAGATCGGCACTACTTGGCGCATCACGCAACAAGCGCTGGACGAGTTCCTGAAGAACTGAATCCGAGGCAGCGATTCATGCGAATCATCTCCCTCGCGTGCAAGAGTTGTGGTGCGCCCCTTGAAATCAACGAGAAGATGGAGCAGCTCGCGTGCGCGCATTGTGGCGCGCGAATGTATGTCGAGCGAGGGGGAGGCGCAATTTCGCTTCAGCTTGAAGCATTGGGGTCTATTCGCACAGGTGCTGTCCAGACCGCAGCCGAGTTAGCTCTTGTTCGACTTGAGAAGGAGTTCAGAGAGGCGACCAGCCGAATTACATCGTTCACTTCAGTCGAGCGGGAAGCACAAGAAGCCGAGTCACTCTTCAGAAAGCAAGACTTGATAAGTGAGAAGGCAGCTGCGGCCGCAAACGACCAGGCGATTGCGCTCAGAGCTGACATCGAACGGAGCTCGTTCAAATTCGTCGGTCCGTTCTTAATCATAGGCATCATTATTGTCTGCCTCTTTGGAGCCTGTACCCAGAACGGCTTCTTCAGTGGATTGTTGGTGCTCATCGCGTGGGGTATCCTCGGCTTCCTTGCGTTTTTTGTCATCATGATTCCAGCAGCTATCCTTGATGATTTCCGTGAGAATCGATTGACGAAAAGACTGAAGGAAGTTGAAGGCATAATAGCGCGGCATCAGAGCGCTATCGCACAACAGAGTAGGCTTTCCTCTAGCCGTGAGATCCTCGAACAGCTTCCTGCCGCGCGTACTTCACTGGCCCGCATTGAGGAGGAGATCGCGCGCAACAGAAGCATCGTTAGCCAGCGGTAGCCCCAGCGACGGACTGCCACCGGCCTTGACCCGTGATCCCTTTTCACACTTCGCCTACAAATATTCGGAGAGTCAGGCGTCGGGGATCCAACCTCACGCATGGGCGATGATCTGTTGCCAGGGGGGATGCTCTGATTATTGGGGCGCAGGCCGATCCGCCACTTACGCCGTCGACACGAGCCCCGGCGGGCTGCCGCATAACGTACGCTGCTGCAGTCAAGCGATCTTTGGTAGCGTGGCTGCTCCACCGCATTCAATTGATTCGCTCGCAGCAGAGCTTGGGCGTTGGGTCGCTTCACGTCATGACACAGTTCATGTCACGGACGGCCAGTGTTCAACGCCGCATTCATAGGAGAAACATCGCCATGGCTTCGCACGAAATCGCTCCACTCAAATGCCCATCGTGTGGCAGTTCGACGACAGGGCCATCTAAACCGCTTGCCTTTGGGGCTGAGTTCTCATGCGCCCATTGTGGCAGCACGTCCGTTTTGATTATCAACCGGGCGCTGCTCCCTGTTGATGCTCTTCAAAAGTCTGGCGACCAAGTCTGTGCGATATGTGGTCGAGTGGCGAAGCTTGATGCACGCTTCTGCCAGGACGGGCACTCACTTGTGCGGCGATGCTTAAACCAAGAATGCCTGAAAGAATTCCCGGCTCATCATCAACGATGTGACAACTGCGGGTGGCTTCAGGATGTAATGCCTGGCACGCCCGAAGCTGCCGATCTTGAACTGGAAAGCGCGATTCGGGATTTGTCGGACTCTTCATCGAATGTCATTGCGGCAGCACTGGAAAAGGTACGAAAGGCAGACGGGCGTGGAAAAAGAGCGGTCGCTTCAATCGTCAATCTGCTGCAAGATGCGATGCGATCCAAACTGGTCGCACCACTTAATGGAGAGCCCTGCCTCATTGAGCAGCATGCTTGGCACACTTTGGCTAAAATGGGAGAAGACGCCGCAGAGGCGTTGCCCCTACTCCGCCAGCGGATCACGAATTCCCCGGAAGGTTGTTGGAGATCCTGGGGCCAACCATACCACGGGCTTTGCCTTGTACTGGCGTCGATCGCACCTCAAGAGGCCATGCCAATTTGCCGAAAGGCGATTGCGTCTGCTGGAAAGGATCGCGGTGGTGAATTTCATGCAGCTTTGGATGTGGCCCAAGTTATAGGGAAGCCTGCCATTCCTATTCTTCTCGAACACTGTGGACTGTTCTCGGGAAAACGAGGAAAAGATTGCCAATACATTGCTAATCAAATATCCCAGTTTGGAAGCAAAGTGCCGCACTGGGAAAATCACTATGCCTATATCTACGATTGATTTAAGCCCCTGGCGCTCGCAAACAAATGAAACACGCGCCCAACAAAGCCTTGCAGCTGACGGCGCGATAGCATGTTTCTCAAGTAATCTCTTTCCTTGAGAATGAATGCTGATCGCGCGCCGCAGCTGAAGGCCATCGTTAGCCCCGGGAAAATCAGCCTGGGCCTTCAGGGTCGCGTCGGACCGTGACAAACCCGGCGAGACGAATTTCGTCTATACCGAATTCTTGCTCAGCGAGTTCCTGAAATTCGATGAACATTTACGTAGTGACATCCGCTGGGCGGAGCTCCGCGAAAGTTCACCGCCGATTGAGCAGCCGGGGAGATAGGTAACAAGTCTGTCCAGCAACATGGGTAACACTTTGGATGCTATCCACGAATGATGTAATCACGCTCATTCAATGTGGCAATGAGTACGG
>JALYJX010000291.1 GCA_030775065.1 Gemmatimonadota bacterium
CTCTTGGTGCGCACGAAACACTTCTAAGAGTGATTCCCCGCACTGCACCGCTGCCCACCGCGCCTCCGCCGGGTGCAGAGCGAATCGTCATGAGTCGCACGATAGTGGCCTGAAAGCGCGAAATACGGGCTGTCAGCGGCCGATCCACACTTCATCAGCATCGAGCGAACAACGTTGAGAGTTCTGTATATCGTTCCGCAGGGACCCGCCGGGACGGCCTCGATGGTATTCGCTCATTCCGAGATAGATCGGATAGCCGCGACCGGCGTCTCAACGGCGGTCATACCGTTTCGATCCTCGATTCGCCCCGATCTGCTCGTGAGGCAGATCCTATCGATCCGGTCCCGCATTCGGGAATTCCGTCCCGACATCGTCCATGCACATTTCGGCACGATGACAGCATTCGCGACAGTACTGGCCGCGAACGTTCCCGTAATCATCACCTTCAGGGGAAGCGACCTCAACCCATCGCCGTGCGATGGGCGGATCCGGAACGCCGTTCAGAACATCCTGTCCAATACGGCGGCAAAATCCGCCAAAGGCGTCATTCTCGTCAGCCGGCAGCTCCGGGCCAGGCTCTGGTTCGATCATCCCAATGCGCATGTAATTCCGACTGGGGTGGACCTGGATGCGTTCAAGCCATCGAGCCGCAGCGAGGCGCGCGAAAAGCTTGGATGGAGCATCAATGATCCGGTGGTCCTGTTCAACGCCGGCCTCAGTCCGGAGGTAAAGCGGCTCGATCTGGCCGAGCAAGCCGTTGGTCTGCTCAAGCAACGTGTTCCGACGGTGCGCATGCATGTCCTGGATGGCAGAACGCCCCATCGAGAGCTTCCCTTCTACATGAACGCCGCAGACTGCCTTCTTGTGACGAGTGACTTCGAGGGATCTCCTGACATCGTCAAGGAAGCTCTTGCATCGAATCTTCCCATTGTGAGCGTGGATGTCGGCGACGTGAGGGAGAGGACAAGCGGCGTGAGCGGAGTGGAGATCGTTGCGCGAGATGCTCAGGCAATTGCATCAGCCGCAGAGCGTATCATCGGCTCAGCGAATCGCTCGAATGGACGGGAAAAGATAGCAGAGCTCGACTCGAATCGGATTCGCGATGCTGTCATTCAGGTTTATGAGGACATTCTCGGGAGTCACTCTGGAAATCGGGCTCCTGACTAGCCACTCTCTCCATCGGCGGGCACAATCTTGGAAGACCGGCAAGACCGGTCTCCCCAGATTTTGGACTCTCAGCTGCATAACGGGATTTCGAAGCGCGAAGAAGCAGTTCTGAGGATTCGACTAACGGCGCCCCTGTGCGACCAGCACAAACTTGAATGCCGAGCGTTTTACGTTCATCAGCTCATCCACGGCGTCCGAGATCCGGCTCGCGCCATTACCCCCCAGCACTCGTCTGAGCAAGGGCATCGTCCATGTGAGAGCACCGAAGTAGCGTACCTCCACGGATTTGAAGTGTTGCCCGATAGCTTCGATGCGTCTTGCATTCGGCATCCGCATGAGGGTGCTCCTGGTCCGTTTCCCGCGAGTGTAGTGCAGCCAGCGGTTCAGCCGGTATACGGGGTTATGGTTGAGAGAGTCGACGCAGACGAACGTGCCGCCGTCTCGTAGCACTCTTCGGACTTCCGCATCGACGAGATACGGCTCGCCGTAGCTCAGACTGCCTGCGCAGGCGACGACATCGAATGAGCCGGATACGAATGGTAGCGCTTCCATATCGGCTACTCGCGTGATCAGTCGCTCAGGGGCGAGCGGGGCAAGCCTGCGCTGGAGCAACTCCAGAGCGCTGGGTGAGAGATCGCTGGCAGTCACGCGCGCACCGGTTCGGACGAGTACGGCAGTGTGCAGCCCCGAGCCCGCACCCAGCTCCAGGACTCTGTGAGCGGGCGAAACAAGCTCATGTATCCGCTGCTCGTAATGGATGTAGGGCGTACGCAGTTCCGGGGCAACTGCGGAAGCTCCAAGCTCATCCGGCACCACCGGCCTCGCTGACTCCAATGCCTGCCGCGCCACCTCTTCATAACGCCGGAGCTCCTCCGCCTTGTCGTCCACCTTCAAGTGGTGTCGTGAGCGGCCGCGGCCAGGCCTTCCAGGTGCGCCACCACGGCCCCATAAACTTTCTCATACGAGAAGCGCTCATCGTACAGCTCGAGCGCGTTGCGAGACACGCGCCGCTGCAATGGCCGATCTTCGATTAGAAGCGTCAGGCAATCATGGAGAGTTCGATTCGAATCCGTCCCGTAGCGCAATCCGACGCCGAATTGATCGATCAGGGCAGCTACCTCGCCCCGTAGCGACGTGACAATCGGCAGTCCGAGTGAAAGAGCATCGATGACCTTGTTCGGTACGCTCCGCTGGAAGTCGTCCGAGCCGATGTACGGCGCAAGAAAGCCGCTGCAGAGCCGCGCCAGGACGCGGGCCTGCGCCGGATTGATCCATCCCGGAAACCTTACATTCGGCAGTCCGGCTGCCGCCTTCTGCCAGTCAGCGGAGGATTCCCCGTCGCCGGCAATGATCAGATCGCAGTCCACGCGATTTTCAGCCAGGCTCCTGACTGCGGCGGCTATGGGATTGAAATCAAATGACCGAGTGTGGTTGCCAATGAAGCAGAACCTGGGCGTGCCGTCGTCGCGTACGCCGCGGGCCGCCCACCATTCGCCAGCCTCGAGAAGATCAGCTTCCCCTGATTCGTTCCGCGGGCTCGTGAGTGGCACAACGACGTCGTGTGGGGATCGAGAGCGCCGCGCAAACAGGAGGGCCCACTCGAGGAAGCTCTCAGCCATCGCCGAAATCCCCGTTGCGTCTCTCATCGCGCGTCTGGCGCCGAGATAGTAGGGCGATAAGACAATCCTGCCGAGTGCTTTATAGGGTCGTGGCACCGACGCGAGAAACAGTGTCGGCCACTGGTCCTTGACGTCCAGCAGAGTCGGCACGCCCCTCTTCTTCAGCCAGCGCGCCATGACCGACGCCGTTTCGATGGGCGGATACCCGATGAAACAAGCATCCGGCAAATCCACCTGCTCACGGAGCATCCGACGCAGGTTAACTCCCAGCACTGCATGATCCCACAGCCGGCCGAGGCCAATATTGCGGTCGTATCCGGGACTTGGGATGAGGCGATACTCGAGGTTCTCGGAAATGACCGTTGTCTCCGGCGCGAGCGAGCGTTGGCGTCGATCCTGGTGCGAGAAGGCCGAGCTCCAGACGACGGCACGATGGCCGGCGTCCACCAGCGCGTTGGCAAGATTCATCGCGCGCATCGGCCGGGCATCTCCTGGATCGAGGTGCAGCGGCTCACCGGTCTGCAATATCCAGACTGTGAGGCGTCCGTTGCTCCTCGCATCGGCTCGCTTCATTTCTCTACGCCGGTGCCGAACTTGTTTCTGCCGCAGCGCGGGGAGCGCGGCTCAGCAGAGGAGGTATGCGCACGCTGCCTCTGAGAGACAGGATTACCATAATCTCGAGGACCGAAAAAGACGTGAAGTACGGATCAAACCATGTGAAAAGCAGTGGGGCCATCCACCAGGTTCCAGCGGCGCACGCAAGTGCGCTTTCGCGCATGCGCCAGCGTGACCAGATCCAATAGGAGAAAAGTGCGTACACCAGCGTAAGCGAAACCGCGCCTACCCAGCCGGCGCGGTAGAGCAACGAGCCGAACACGGTGAAAACATTGGAATCGATCAGATCGCTCGAGTGAATGATGAGATAGAGTGGGTTGACCGTGTTCACGTAGTCGCCTGCGCCAACAATAAAGCGAGCAACGTTCACGACTGGAGCGAACGCGTACGCCAATCCGCCCCCGCCGAATGCGACCGTTTGCATCTCGAGCAGCAACTGATCGAGGCCGATTATTCCCGCTACCACATACCCGATCAGGTGCCAGGTCAATTTGGTGACGAGTGCGGACGTAAGCGCTACGCCGGAGACGGCAGCCGAGACGCCGAAGTATGCGTATACCGCAACTCCGAGCATGAGCGGCACGCCTACGGCAAGGAGAGCAACCTTCAACGTCGACACCTGTCCCGACACCCAGCGATACAGCAGCGCTCCGGCAAATGGGACGAAGATCAGGTACTTGACCTGATTGATGGCAAGAATCCAGAGCACGAGGAGCGCGAAAGCAGTCCGGACCACACGCTGGCCGCCGACCTGCGATGCTGCGACGACGAAATAGGCGACACCCAGCCCGATCAGGTGGCTCTCGAATCCGCCAACGCCAAGCATGCCTTTTTCCACGACTCCGATTCCGCGGCTCGCTATGCTCGCACCAAAGACCAGCAGGAAGACGCCACTCAGTACGAAATACTCGAGGTTCGTCACAGTGTGTTCGTCTCCGGCCGATGAGGGCCTCGCACCCAGGGCTTGCAACCGTGAAGGCGCCCGCGCCCTCTCTCCGGCGATCCGAGCCAGCGAAACGGACGCGACCGCGAACAGGGCGAAGAACAGTCCGATCACCAGGATTGTCTCGACATGGAGCGTCCGAAATCCCATGCTTGGCGCGATGAAGACCGCGATGAAGAGGAGCCCGAGAAACGGGTAGACGACAAAGGCAAAGGGCGTTTTGCCAGACCCCCACAGCCGCTTCTCGTGGCTCGAGAACATCACAGCGAAGCAGAGCAGGACGACGAATCCCGCGTAAATCATCTCGCGTCCTTGAACTTCTCGTTCATCAGGTACGAGAAGAATTCAGCGTCCACGCCATTCTTCTCAACCGAATCGCGCGCAAAATCCCTGACAACTCGAAGCGCATCGGAAGGCGCAAGTCCCATTTTGAAGATCATCATCCAGATGAAATACGTGTGCACGACAACCCGCCGAGCCTGCCATCGATAATCCTTGCCCCACGCCTCCCTCAGGAAAATCATCCGGTTGAGATAGCCAAGATAAACCTTGGGCAGGAGGCCAATCTCGGTTCGCTTTGTGAGGGAGCCTCCGACCTTGTGATAGATAACCGCCTGTGGCCAGCAGTACATGCTTCCTCTGCCCGTTGCCCTCATGCGCCATGACAGGTCGATATCTTCCTCGCCAAAAAAAAAGCGCTCCGTGAGTATGCCGTGCGCCTCGAGCCATGATGATCGGATGATCAGCGCGCATCCTGACACCATCTCGACCTCAAACGGTGCCCTGCCCTCCAGAGCGCCGACATTCGCCTCAGCATAGTG
>JALYJX010000292.1 GCA_030775065.1 Gemmatimonadota bacterium
CCTCCCTCTCCATGCGGATTACCCGACGCCCACGCTCGAGAATCTCCGACTGTTTCACGGCTGAGCCCTTTCCCAGATTCCAACGATCCGCTCGAGAAGTCGCTCGAGCTCGGAGAGTGGCAACATATTCGGCCCGTCACTCGGAGCATTGTCCGGGTCCGGGTGAGTCTCGATGAAGATGCCCTGCGCGCCGGCAGCTACAGCAGCCATCGCGAGATGCGGAATGAACTCGCGGGCGCCTCCGCTCGAGCCGCCGGCGCCCAGGCCGGGACGCTGAACACTGTGTGTCGCGTCGAAAATGACCGGTGCTTCACAGCTCTCGCGCAATCGCGTAAACGAGCGCATGTCGACGACGAGATCGCCGTAGCCGAAGAACGTCCCGCGCTCCGTCACGGCGATCTCATGGCTTCCGCCCGCGGTCGCGCCGTCAGCCGGCCTTGCTCCACGAACCTTGTCCACCGCGCCACGCATGGCTTCGGGATGAAGCCATTGGCCCTTCTTCACGTTGACGGGCTTGCCGGTAGCGCCTGCAGCCTGCAGGAGATCGGTCTGACGGCAGAGAAACGCCGGAATCTGCACCGCGTCCACGACCTCGGCGACGCGTGAGCATTGGTCGGGAAGATGAACGTCGGTCAGGACGCGCAATCCTGTTTCCGCGCGCACGCGCCCGAGTGCGTCCAGACCGCGATCGAACCCCGGGCCGCGAGCGCCGTCCGCGTTCGATCTGTTCGCCTTGTCGAAGCTCGCCTTGAAGACGATTCCACCGGGTACAGCTGACTGCAGGCGCGCCAGCTCTGTGGCGACGCGCATGTTGAGAGCATCGTCTTCGACGACACAAGGACCGGCGATGACGAACAGCCGGTCCGGCGGGAAGAGCGGGTCCACCTATTCCGCTGTCTCGAGCACTGCCCGTCGCCGCTCGCTCCGGGCTTTTCTTGCTTCGGTCGCTGCCGCTATGAAGCTGGCGAACAGCGGATGCGGCCGGGTTGGACGGGACTGTAGCTCTGGATGGAACTGGCAGCCGATGAACCACGGGTGGGTTTGAAGCTCGACGATTTCGACAAGCGACCCGTCCGGCGACAGTCCGCTCAAGGTGAGACCATGCTCGACGAAGCGGTCGCGATAGGCGTTGGAAACCTCATACCGATGCCGATGCCGCTCGCTGACCTGCGGAACACCATAGATGGTTGCTGCGCGAGTGCCGACGCCGAGCCTGCACGGGTAGGCGCCGAGCCGCATCGTTCCCCCCATATCCGTCAGATGCTGCTGAGATTCCATGAGCGAGATCACCGGATCGCTGCACTCAGGAGCGAACTCGCTGGAATGGCTGTCGTCGAGGCCAATCACGTTGCGTGCGAATTCTATGATCGCGCTCTGCATGCCAAGGCAGATGCCGAAGAACGGCAGCCCTGACTCGCGGGCGTAGCGAATTGCCTCGAGCATGCCTTCGACGCCCCGCACGCCGAAGCCACCAGGAACCAGAACGCCGTGAAAATCCGCCAGCAGCTCTCGAGTGCGCGCGCGGTCGGTGAACATGTCGCTCGCGAGCCAGGAGATGTCCACGCCCACGTCGTTGGCAATTCCGCCGTGAATCAGCGCTTCCTGGACGCTCTTGTAGGAGTCGACGAGCTCCGTGTACTTGCCTATCACCGCGATCTTCACCCGGCTGGTGGGATCGACGATGCTCTGAACCATCCGTCGCCACCTCGAGAGATCGGGCGCCTTGCGGCCGAGCAGACCCAGCCGGTACATGACGCGCTCATCTAGGCCCTGTTCGTGGAAATCGAGCGGGATCTGGTAGATCGTCGGCGCATCGCGGCTCTCGACTACCGCGCCGAACTCGACGTTGCAGAAGAGAGCAATCTTCCGCTTCACTTCCTCCGACAGCGCGCGCTCGCTTCGGCAGATGAGAATGTCGGGCTGAATTCCGATTTCCATCAGCTCTCGAACCGAATGCTGCGTGGGCTTCGTTTTTACCTCGCCGGCCGCGGCGATGAACGGAACGAGCGTGAGGTGGATGAAGATTGCGTGCTCGCGGCCGATCTCGTGTCGAAACTGACGGATTGCCTCCAGAAAAGGCAGCGACTCGATGTCGCCGACTGTTCCACCTATCTCGACGATTACGACATCGCTCTCCGGAGCGAGCCGCTTCATCGCGGCTTTTATCTCATCCGTGACGTGAGGAATCACTTGAACTGTGGAGCCTAAGTACTCGCCACGCCGCTCCTTCGTAATGACGTTCAGATAGATCCGGCCGGTTGTGACGTTGTTGGCCTGAGCCAGCGAGCGGTCGATGAAGCGTTCGTAATGTCCCAGGTCCAGATCGGTCTCGGCCCCGTCGTCGGTGACGAACACTTCCCCGTGCTGGAACGGAGACATCGTTCCCGGATCCACGTTCAGGTATGGATCGAACTTCATTATCGTCACGCGCATGCCGCGCTCCACGAGCAGCCTGCCGATCGACGCCGCGGCGATTCCCTTGCCTAGCGATGAGACGACGCCTCCCGTGACGAAGATATACCGTGTCTGTTGACTCGGATTCAGGTGCATGATCTACCGATCCGCGATGAAATCGTCCCACCGCGCATTGGCGCGGCTCAAATCGTCCTCGGTGTCTATTCCCGCGGCGGGTGGCTCGTCGGCAATCGCAACTCCCATCGGGATTCCAGCGGCAAGCGGCCTGAGCTGCTCGAGTCGCTCGGTTACCTCCAGCTCGTGCGGAGGAAGAGCGACCCATTGCTCGATAGCGTCACGCGAATAGGCGTATACTCCGATATGCTGTAGCGGCTGGATTGTGGCAGATCCGGCGCCGTCTCCTGGAAATGGTATTGCGGCGCGTGAGAAATACATCGCCCTCGAATCGTCGGCGCAAACGACCTTCACGATGTTGGGGTTCTCGGCAATCTCCCGGGAAGCGCGCGATGCCGCGGTTCCAAGCGGGAAGGCTCCAGACGAAACCATTCTTGCTGCGCCGTCCACGGCGGCTCGTCCGATAAACGGCTCATCCCCCTGCACGTTCACCAAAGTCGTGTAGCGTGCGAATTCCGGCTGCCGCGCGACTTCCGCGACACGCTCGGTACCGGACTGGTGCGAGCTGCTCGTCATGACGCATTCAGCGCCGGCATCGCGCGCCGCTTGAGCAACTTCCTCGCTGTCGGTAGCGACCACGCACGCGTCGGCGACCTTCATTGCGGAGACACGCTGCCACACTCTGACGATGAGTGGGACGCCGGCGAGGAGGCGGAGCGGTTTGCGGGGGAGTCTCACCGCTGCGAGGCGCGCCGGAATCACCACTAGCGTCCTCACCCACCATCCAAATTCGCGCGGCCGGATGCAAAAGTCACGCCATTGAATATAGACCTTTCAAGCACGACGAGCAAACAAAACCGCTCGACAAAGTTTACAGCGATAGCGACAGACCGACCGAGAACGCTGTCTTGTGCGTGAAGGAGGTCTCCTTGTAATTCGGGTCGAAGTGATACTCGACCTTGAAGAAGCGAACTCCCGCACCCACTCCGAGGTTCTGAATCAAATCCGGGAGGCCGGCCACTCCCGCCGATCCGGCGGCGTAACGCAGGCTTACGATCGGATTCCCCACCAGCGGCAGCTGGACGCCCGGGATGGGAATCGAGTATTCACCCTCGACGAACACGAGCCTGTCGCCACCGAGGGCGAGAAGATCGACCGTTGCCAGCGTTCCTGCACCGCCCAGATACGCGAAACGCTGCGGAGGGGCGATGTCGCCAGGTGTGAAAACTGCATGCCCGCGGAATGCAAAACTCTGCTCTCCGAAAGTCAGAAACGACGCCTTGCTCCCGACGGTGATCTGAGTGAAGTCACCCGACAGATTCTCCTTCAACACGAGCTCCTCGGTCATGAAGGAATTCGGTGGGGCGTCGAAAGCGTGCTCGACACCTACATCGAGGTTGGCTTTTACGTCTTCTCTCTCATAATCGGTCTTCAGCCTGCCGAGTATCGAGCTGACGTGGCCTTCCACAATCGCGGGGTTGGGCCGCCGCATCTTCAGTGAATCACTCTCGTTCAACAGGCTCCACGGCGCATTCGTATGGCGCACTGGCGAGCCGGTAGACCAGTCGTTCTCCGTCTGAGCTCCTATCGATGGAGTGAACACGATGTCATTCGCCACGAAATCGCGCGCGACCGTAGCCCAGCCCCGGTCGGCCCGAAAATAGTTTCTGGCGTCGCTGCCCACCGCAAGCGCGGCGAGCGAGTTCACAAGATCGGAGCGAATCCATCCATCATTGGTGAATGTCCCTCGGCCGCCCGCGATCTCGATTCTCGTTGCAGCCATCGGAGCAATCTGAACTCGGACGAACGGGTCGAACTTTCCGATGTGCGAGCGATACGTAACCGTCGGGTCGATGCGAATGCGGTCGTTCGCGAGGGAGATAAGCGGGCCCCACGGGATCACCAGACCATCGACTCGATTATACATCGGAACGCGGACACCAATTCCCTGTGGGAGCGAAATCGGACTATCGCGGTATTCGACGTAACTCGTGTCTGCGGCCTGGCCGGGCGTGGTCACTTGCGCTGCGAGCGGAGCCGCCAATGCAAAAGCCGCGGCAAAAAACAGCGGCTTGGGACTGCGGGTAAGCAATTGTGAGTGGATCATCCTGCCAGTGAAAGAAAGTTTTTGAGAAGGTCCCTGCCGTGGTCGGTCATCACCGATTCTGGGTGGAATTGAACGCCCCAGACCGGATGCTCCAGATGCCGCATGGCATGGATCTCGGAATTGTCATCCTCGCTCCAGGCGATCACCTCGAGGCTCGCCGGGAGCGACTCGCGCTCGACGATGAGTGAATGATAGCGCATTACCTGGAGCGGCGACGGCATGCCGCGAAACAGTGCTTTACGCTCGTGCAGAATCGAGGACGTCTTCCCGTGCATCAGCCGCGGAGCAGTGACCACCTTGCCGCCGTACGCCTCCGCAATTGCCTGATGACCGAGGCAGACACCGAGCATGGGGATCGAGCTTCCCCAGCGCTGCACAAGGGCCACGGTTATCCCGGCGTCGGCCGGTTTTCCGGGCCCGGGTGAGATCACGATTGCTCGTGGACTCAGTGACTCCACATCGTCGACCGTCATTTCGTCGTTGCGGCGAACCACCGGCTCTGCACCGAGCTCT
>JALYJX010000293.1 GCA_030775065.1 Gemmatimonadota bacterium
CGTGACCAACGGTCGAGTATCAGGCGTATCGGCAACGGCAGTGAGCGCTGGTGGAAATGCGCAGCACCCGGTCACAGTCAATGCCAGAGTCGTCGTCGTGGCGTGTGGCGCTCTGCACACCCCGGCGCTCCTGATGCGCTCCGGCATCGAGCTGCCCGCGCTCGGCCGAAATCTTTTTATACATCCAACTACGGGTGTGACCGGCGTATTCGATCATTTGATCGAGGCGTGGAAGGGCCCTCCGCAGACAGTTGTATGCGACGAATTTGCCGAGCTGCGGGGGAGCTACGGCTATCGAATAGAGACTGCGGTGGCGCACCCCGGACTGCTTGCCGCTGCCACTCCGTGGCTAGGCGCGGTGCACCATCGTCAGACAATGCAACAGGTAGCTCAGCGCGCGCTTCTGATCGTTCTCGTCCGCGATTGCGCGGCGGGACGTGTGAGCATCGACGCCGACGGCCGCCCCAGAATGAGCTACCGTACCCACCGTCTGGAGCGGGAGATGCTGCGGCATGGGATGGCGACTGCCGCGCGGATCCTGGACGCGGCCGGCGCAACGAGCATTTCCACGGTGCATGTAACGCCACTCGGCACGGAGCGGGCAGCGAACACCGCTGCGACAACGCCTCAGCAAATCGATCAGCTCTGTCGCAGGATTTCAACGGCGCCTGTCGGGGGGAATAAAATGCACCTGTTCAGCGCGCATCAGATGGGGACCTGCCGGATGGGGCGGGACGGTCGCTCCGCCGTATGCGACGCGAACGGCGAAGTCTTCGGAGTGCGCGGTCTGTTCATCGGTGATGCCAGCGCGTTCCCACTGTCTTCGGGAGTCAATCCTATGATTACAGTCATGGCAATGGCGCATCACACGGCTCGCGGGATAGCGGACACATGGTAAGGTTCCTGCATTGCCATGCAGGCCGATATTCGGCATTGTAAAGTCGCATCTTCTCCTTTACCGTATGCAGCAATGAATCTGGAGCTGACCAATGAATGAAGAGTTCCGTCCCGCGGCCGCATCCGCACTCGATGAGCCTGAGGTGCCGGCCGGCTACGAGGCGCCTCGCATCGAATCGTCCATGAGTGCCGACGATATCGAACGCGACGTTCTTTACGCCGGTCAGCCCGTTACTCCGGCGTAACCGATGGGCTGAGTGTGAGCCTGCGCAAGCGCCTCGGTTCACCCGACCACAACTCATGGCGCCAGGCAGTCCGAACGAATTGGAATCGATGACTGCGTCGGAGGCGACCAGTTCCGCTGCGGGTTTGTTCCGTCGCTCGTCGGATGTGGACGAAACCCGCGTAGGTGATCGCGTTGTGCTCTACCACGTGCAGGACGGTGGAGCATTCGTGCTGAATCCAACGGCGTCGCTCCTTTGGGGACGACTTGCAACGCCGTGCGCGATTGGCGATCTCGCCGCTCAGCTTCGCCGCGCATTCCCAACACTCCCCGAACAGCGCGCAATCGCAGACGCGCAAACCTGCATGACTGAGCTTCAGGGAAGCGGGCTGGTCGTCGCGGGAGCATGACGCAAAAGGGAGTCAACGGAAGCGAAAGGGAAACAAGCCCTGCGCTCGCTGTGATGGTCACGCGGCGATGCAACATGACTTGCGCGCATTGCAGCGTAGAGAGCGGGCCGCGTGTGCGAAGCCAGCCAGGCGAAGAGCGTCTGCTCCGAATCGTCGACGAGATGGTCGAATCCGGTATGACGGCGGTGTTGTTCACCGGGGGGGAGCCGATGCTCAGGCAGCCGCTCCTTCTCCGGCTTCTCCGTGCGGCGAAGAAAGGGGGGATGTATACCGCCGTTGCGACCAACGGCTTCTGGGCGAAGACGCTGCCCGCGGCCCGCGGCACCCTTCGCTCGCTTCAACGGGCGGGACTCGACCGCTTCACTCTGAGCTACGACCGCTATCACGCGGAGTTCCAGGGGCCGGAGCCGGGCCGACATCTGGTGCAGGCCGCGGAAGAGCTTGGCGTTCCGATGAACGTGAACATCACCCGTGTGGCGGACGATTCGGAAATCGCGGACCTTATCGAGCCTTTCGAAAAGTCGACGCATGCGCGGCTTCGGATATACGATGTGCAGCCGATTGGCCGTGCGCGCTCGTTCGAGACCTCCTCACTGCGCGCCGAGCTCGACGGGATGTGCAACGCCGCCGGGACGCCGGCCGTCACGGATGACCTGCGCGTCACGGCATGCAACGGCCCCTCCTATTTCATGCGCGCGGATTCGCCGCTGGTTCTCGGGTCGCTCGACGAGACTCCTCTAGCGGAGCTGCTTCGTCGGCATCGCGATGACCTGATTCTCGAGACGATCCGCCTCTTCGGGCCGCAGCGCTTGCGTGAGGAGCTGACAAGGATTCCCGGCTTCGAGGATTTTCCATTCAAGGCCCACTATGGTGGAATGTGCGAGCTCTGCCTCGACATCAACTCGAGGCCGGAAGTTGCGCGCGCACTTAGAGATCATCTCGCTGACCCTAGGCTCGCCGCCGAGCGCGCCGCGCGGCGTCGGGTTATCGAAGGGGCGCGTGCACGTGGCGAGATGGGATTTGATCACGCAAACGGCGTTGGCGTCGCTCGTCTCTGGTTGACAGGCGCCGCGGCGTCCACGCCGGAAGAGCGTGAGCGACTCTGGGGCCAGGATGCGGAGCGGGTCTTCGGTCGCTTCGATCTCGATTGGAAGAGGGCGGCGACGTACCTCATCGAATGCGGAGTCGGCCGCGCTGTTCTGCCTGTCCTCGACGATCCTCGGCTCAAGCGGTGGGCTCCGTCGATTTTCGCTGAGCGGATGCGTCCGGCAGCGATTGCGGAAGCGACGAGGGAGCTGCTTCAGGTCGAGGCGATCAGGAGGATCAACGCCGAGCTCGAGAAAATCGGCGCCACCGGTGTGTTGCTCAAGGGTGCGGCTATCCTGGCGGTCGACCGCGACGCGCGAGCGGACGCGTCGGTGCGCGGCCTGCCTCGGCGAAGTGCCGGAGACATAGATGTCGCGGTGGACAGTCGTCACGCACCAGAATTGCGACGACGATTGCTGGCTTCCGGATTCACGGGTGAGGCAGAGGCGGGGAGGACCGGGCCGCACCATCTTGGACCTGTCTTCTTCCGCGGCGTGCCGGTCGAGATCCACACGCGAATCATGCCGCGTGCGTGGCGGCTCCCTGAAAAGGAAATGCTCGAGCGTACGAAAGCTCTGTGCGAATATTCCAGCCTGTCAACGCTGGACTACGAGGGCATGCTCATGCACTCACTGGTTCACTGCACCGCGCACCTCTATTCTCATGGACTCAAGGCGGCGTGGGACGCTACGTGGCTCCTTGAGCGCAGCCCCTCGATGGATTGGGAGCGAATTGTCCGCTGGGCAGCGATCAGTGCGATGCCGGCGGCGTTCTTCATTCCTGCTGCAGTGTTTCAACGGGATCTCGGACTCGCGTTTCCACAGGCGGTGCTTGACAAGCGGCCGCGGGGCACTCGGATCGACTCCCTCGAGCGCGTGGCGTCGCTCAGGCTATTCAGCGCAATGGAAGGGGCATTCGATCTGAATCCCATAACCAAGAACGGCTTTTTCCTTTTATTGCATGGGCGCTGGCGCGACCGGATTGCTTACGCTCGAACGCTGATCGGTGAGCACGAGCGTGAGTCGCGTCGGGTCGCCCGCATGTCAGCTAAGTCGTCGGCAGGAAAGGCTGGCCGCGATGCCGGAATGGTGGAGCAGCTCCGGCAGTCGATGGCACAGTGGAGCAGGTATCGCCGGACTGCTCTGGCGTCAGTATTACGCGAGCGGCAGCTGCGGGAGGAGCGCCTTTTCAGCGCCCTTTAGCTGAATTGCAGAAGGCAGCAAGCATGCGCTCGTTCGCCCTTTGCCAGAGCTGCCTTTCGCCGAACGCTTTTTTGTGATGGTGTCAGGAATCTGACTTAGGGCGCGACGGGTAGCGGGAAAGCTTGGTCCCGCCCGGACCGTAGATGTGCTTGCGGACGCGAAGTGCGAGCCACGCGGTGGTCGCCACGCCGGCGCCCAGCTCCAACGCGCGAAAGATGACGCTGCGTTTTTTCGCCTTTTTCGGATGGCGAATCCTCTCAATCGCTTTGTCGAATTTCATACGGAGGGAGAGGGACTCGAACCCCCATGCGCTTGCGCGCGGCGGTTTTCAAGACCGCTGCCTTACCAATTAGGACTATCCCTCCAACACTCACAAATTATTTGGTACCCAATACTTCATCAACTGCCGCAGTCCGCGGTGTACTGCCGCACTTCGCAGTCCGGGCGTGATTGGCCCTGAATCCGCCTCGCCTCTACATTTTGCAGCGCCATTTCTAAAACCGGGAGTGATCCAGATGAGCGCTCGTACCAAGCTGTCGGTGATGATGTTCCTGCAGTACTTCGTCTGGGGCGCGTGGTACGTGACAATGGGCACCTACCTCGGCACCACTCTGAAGTTCGACGGAACGGAGATTGGACTCGCCTACGGGAGCACGGCTATCGCGGCGATGGTGTCTCCCTTCTTCGTCGGAATGATCGCCGATCGGTTCTTTCCGACACAGCGGATCATCGCACTCCTCCACATTGCCGGCGCCGTCGTCCTCTACCTCGTCTCGACGATGACGACATTCGGGCGCTTCTATCCGGTGCTGATTCTGTACGCGCTCCTGTTCATGCCGACGCTGGCGCTCACGAACTCGATCTCCTTCGACAACATGAAGGATTCGGCCAAGGAGTTTCCGAGGGTCCGGGTGCTCGGCACCATCGGCTGGATCGTGGCGGGCATAATCGTTGGCCAGCTCGGCTGGGAAGCAACGTCGCTGCCGATGAAATTGGCCGCCGGCGCCTCGCTATTGCTCGGCCTCTACTCCCTGGCACTGCCGCACACGCCGCCCCACGCCGCGGGAAAGCCGCTCAGCGTGCGGGATGTTCTTGGCCTCGACGCGCTGTCGCTGCTCAAGGATCGCTCGTTTGCGACGTTCGTCGTCGGCTCGTTCTTCCTTTGCATCCCTCTTCAGTTCTACTACGCGTTTACGAACCTCTTCTTGAATGAGACGGGGCTTCCTGCGGCGGCCACGAAAATGACGCTGGGTCAGATGTCCGAGATCGGATTCATGCTGCTGCTCCCGTGGGCTCTCCTGAAGATGGGGGTGAAGACCATCATG
>JALYJX010000294.1 GCA_030775065.1 Gemmatimonadota bacterium
CAACAACGCACAGCTCGTCCCTCCCCCGACAATTCCGCCAGACGAAGTTATATCGGATATGAAGTTGGACGGGCCTGGTGGAAAAGTACTACCTTGGTCCCGTCCGACCTTTACGCAGATGGCGGGACTTCAGCTGGCGACCGGCGTGGGAATCGTGAGTGCCGGTGTGATCATTACAGTGCTCGTGTTTTGGGTTCAGCACACACCGCAGCTCCCGGACCTCAGCAACGCGTCCGCAGTAACGGGTTACAAGGAGACGAGCGAGGCGGCATCGAAAGGAGCGCTTGCCATATTCGACACGATTGTCGTCAAAGCGCTATTGCCGATCTTCACCTCTATCCTAGGCTACATCTTCGGCACCGTCAGTGCTCAGCAGCAGACCGCTGCTGCTACTGCCGGGACCGGGAGCGCCGGGACTACTACTTCTGGAAAGCCGTGAGCTGCTGTCCCAAAACCTCAATCACCGGTGCCCGCGCGGCGATTTAGATTCCCGCCGACAATCGATCATAGGTAAATGCGGAGGCGGCGGCGTGGGAGGGTGCGTGTGGACGGTACCGCGCGCCGAAAGATGGTGACGAGCGTCGTGCCGGCCGCGCCCATACTGGGCGCTCCTTTCCTCCAGAGCGCTGCCGGGTATGGACGGGACGCACGACCGTGTCGTTGTGAGCTGATCTACACAAACTCGTATTACTACATCGGCCACTTTTCGAAGTTTGTCCGCCCGGGCGCAAAGCGAATCGCCAGCTCGCCGAGCAGAAGTCAGCTGCCTTCCGCTGCGTTTCTCAATCCTGATGGAAAAGTGTCGGTGGTGGTAATGAACAAAAGCGACAAAAAGATTTCGTATTACCTGTGGCTTGACGGCAACGCTGCGGAAGTCAGTAGCTTGCCGCATTCTATTCAGACGCTCGTGTTCTGACGTGCGCGACCGATGGAGCTTACAGATAGAAAGGCGGGGCGACTGGATTTGAACCAGCGACCTGGCGACCTGGCCGAGGCGATTCTTGATCGCCTCCTTGAGCGGGGAGTGCATTTCACGCTCCGTGGCCGCTCATATCGAACCCGTCACCTGAACGAGGAGGAGCACTCTACCCGTCGTGGAAAGACCGCTTAACTCGCCCCGGATGCGACAGAATTTAGAGAAAAAGCGTGACAGAATTTAGAGAACTGACATGATTGGAGCTAACTCCGCGCTGGCGCCGCAAATGTCTGCTATCTCAGTGAGCCAATCCAGCAGTTCGATGTGGGATGCCGCGCGCCGGTCGATCATTGCATGACGTTATTTTAGCGGCTTTCAGCAGTGCAGCATCACGCCATCTCGCGCGACATCATTCTTGCGCAGAGCCACCGCTCGCCATTGAAATGGATCATGTGAGTCGGAGCGTGAGCAACACCTACCTCTGTTTCCAGGCAATGCAAGATTATGGAGGACAGAACCCTTCCTTTGGGTACGAGGCCGCTTCTATACTGATACACTGAAGGCCGTTTTTCCTGATGGGCGTGAGGCGGGGAATCTGCCGGTTCCTTCGGAAAGCCCAGTAAAACGCCTCAACTCGAGAGCTAGATTCATCCGGAAGGCAACAAGCTCGAAGCCCGCGAATCCCCATATTGGGGAATTACGTTGAGTCTAGGCGATTGGACGTCATAAACCCTCCAGCCACGCTCGAAGTTGTCGGTTCTAAACGGAGGAAACGCGAACGACTGACTCACCGTGTCCGGTTCCATTCCTGGCGGTATTCGCGGCTCGCGCTCGTAGGTACTGGGTTCGTCATGGGATGCCGTCGACGCCTCTTGCTTCTCCCGCGTTGTGAGCAACCGCGACGAGTTCTTAGAGGACCTTGCGGCTTTCGTCCAAAACTTGGTAGTCCTCGACGGTTTCCAATCTCCGCGCGAAACACTCCAGACGAAGCTCGATATCCTTCAGCGCATTCTAGACCTCCTTCGGCTCAAGACGGGAGTCGTGGAGAATTCGTTAACGCCCGATGAGTTGTTGGCGAGCGGTCTTCGAGTGTCGCCCGAACCTTGGAAGCCTCCGACACTTGAGTTCGACTTGGATGTTGCAGCCCAACCGCGGGACGAGGCGCTGACGGGTAGTTGTCGGCATGAATCCGAGCTTCAAGTACCACTCATTCTATTCATGGCTCGGGACTACCGAAAAACATTGCGGATTTCGACCCTACTTCCGGATTTCATTCGTGAAATACGTGACGGACTACGAGCACGCGATATGGAACGGACCCGAACCGGCGTGACTCGAGTGGTGACGACGACTCGGATTGCGGCGAGGACGCTTCACGACTGTGGGATTTTCGTCAGATCGCAGCGCACGGACTACAAGCGATGGGAGCTGTCTACTGCCGGATTGCTGGTCGCAGCCTTGGTCTATCAAACGGGACATCGAGTTGAGCTCACGCCGCTTATGTTGCCGGCTGTCCCGAGAGCCGGTGGATTGCTTGCGGAGCCGATCAGGGAAGCTTTGGTGCAGATGGGTGACCCGGCATCTGTCACGAAGGCCATCAAGATGCTCTGTGAGCCGAACCGAGAGGTATTTCCCAACTTTGATAAGGCCCTTCGCACGGTCTCGGACTTCTGGAAGGATACCGGTCCCTCGTCCGTCGAACCTCAGTCGCGAGCAGAGCTTCGCGCAAAGGCTAGACTTTTGCTCGGTCAAGTCAGCGAGTGCATTCCGCCGGGAGCGTTGAGGCATGACTTCGCAAAGGATTTCGCGTTGCGGGAACTCATTGATGTACCGTGAGTTTCTCAGGCGAGGTCAACACCGACTGGAAATCCATGTCTAGATACGTAAAATAGTATCACCGATGGGAAAATAGTCGGAAGGGAGAGTTGGCAATTGCGGCCTGTTATCGCCGGCCGCGCGCCGGTGAACGCTGGATCCAACTCCGTCAGACGCGACTACCGTGCATGGGGTATTCGAAAAAGTGGGACCCTCCATGGGGTATCAAAACGGCTCGGCCGAAGTGGGGTCACCGCGTCCGACGAGCCCTCGCATTTTACCGCCGAACAAACCTTGGCAGATGGTGACAAAAATGCGTATCATGTGAGATGGATACAATCAGGCTCCGTATTCAAGAAGTCCGCGAAGCGTTGGGCTGGTCACAGCGGGAACTTGCTGTCGCTGCGAACGTGCGCCAGGCGACGATCAGCAAAGTAGAATCTGGCCGCGGGGTGAATCTGAAGACTCTCGAGAAACTTGCAAATGCTCTCAACGTTGACGCCGGCAAGCTCGTCGTTCACAAGCCGCCGAAGCCAATAAAGGGCGCCCCGTCTGAGCCGCGCGGTTGAGGTTCGCGCCATGACAGATTGCAGGGCTAAGCCGGAAGTGTCGACGATTTAGAACCGGGTGCCACCCGGAAATCGGCTCAGCTCGTGTGCAGCCTACCCTCTCGGGCTAAAAGTCCCGCCCGCGCTATGAACGCTCGTGTGAGGTGAGCATCGACCTTTTCGCGAATGTCTGCTTCGATCGTCTCAAACACGGGCATGGCGGTCTTCAGAATAGATGAGATCTGCTCCACGTCGAAAACCGGACTGGATCTCTGGGCGAGCGCTTGATCCAACGCGTGTAATTCTGAGAAGCGCTTGCGCCGCTGGTCCAAGGCGATCAGGGTCGCGAAATCCCTAATAAGCTGACGAATCTGGCTTCTTGTCGTCTTCGACCATCTTTCCGGCGGGAGCCAGTTATCAGCCAGCTCAGGAGCCATGAGTGTAGGCCCACCGAAGAAAAGGTGGTTTGGGGAAACACTCCCCTGACGACAGATCTGATAGATGTCGTAAGGTTTTGGGAGCTCCGGCGACGCAGGGCTTACCCAACGATAGAGACTCTTACTCGCAGCATCCTGCGCGATCGCTCTGTGGGAGCTGCCCCAAATCTTCGCAACAACCTCGGCCAATCGCTTCTTGAAACCCGCACGCCATTTGTCTTCAACCGTCATTTCCCTTTTTCGCGAAATCAGTGCTCACAATTTCACGAACATAGGTCTATACCGCAAGATCACTCGACGTTACCCTCCCTGCGGGAACATCCTCAGGAGAGGCTCGCATGGCATCAGATGCACGACCGCTTCTTCGCAAGTATCTGCGACGAGAAGACGCCGCAGTCTACCTCGGAGTTGCAAAACAGACGCTTGCAAATTGGGCCGTCCAACGGAAAGGACCACACATGCGCCGACTCGGACGAGCATGCGTGTATGACATCGCAGACCTCGATGCTTTTGTGGCCACTTTCGATCTGATACCCCAAGAGAGTCAGGGAAACCTCCCGAGTGCGCACGATCAAGCCTGAAATCTGGACCGATGAAAACCTCTCGCGCCTGGATCCGTCAGTGAAGCTGGCTGAGCGAACTGGTTTCGGAAACATGCGACGTCTCTCGGCGTCCGACAGATAATGCCGCAGTGCATTTCTGTTGTCGGCTTCGAATCGCTCCAGCACTACAGGGATCGCAGCCCACCGTGGATCAAGCTCTATAACTCGCTGCTTGATGAGCACCGATTCCTGCAACTCAGTGATACCGCGAGGTGTCAGCTCATGCTTCTCTGGCTCGTCGCGAGCAGGCACCACAACCGGATACCTTACGATAAGAAGTACATTGCCGAGGCAATCCACTGCTCGAACCGCCTGCAGTTGCAGGCACTCCTTGACGGTGGCTTCCTGCAGGTCGTCGATGCTGCCGAGCATGTCGCGTCCGCAACCGTGCCTATGGCCGCGCGCAAGCGCGATGCTAGCAGGACGCTATCAGCACGCTCCAAATCCGCGCATCCAGAGGAAGAGTTAGAGACAGAAGTAGAGATAACTACCTCCTACAACTGCGCGCGGGATGAGCTGCTCGGCGAACTGCCCTCTGATTACCGCACCGACGCAACCGCATTTCTCGATTCTCTAGGGAAGCGAGACCGGCGCCTTGCATGGATCCGGGATCTGCGGCGAGTGCTCGCTCGGCAATACTCGCCGGCAATCGTCGGCGCGGCCATTCGGCAACTCGTCGCCAATGGCGAAACTCCGAACTGGAACCGGTTCGAAGGCTACCTCAGGGCGATAGCGAATCCGCCTGCGTCACCCTTGCGCAATGGCGCTCGTCCCGGTGCGAGTGCCACGGATGCGAAGGGAGCGGCGATGCTTATCCT
>JALYJX010000295.1 GCA_030775065.1 Gemmatimonadota bacterium
GCGCAATCCTGGACGAGCTGCGGGCGAGAGGCGAGAACCGCTCCTCCACGCTTGTGCCGATCACAACGAGCGAGTATCCGACTGCAGCAGCGCGGCCGCGCTACTCGGTTCTCGACACGGCGAGCTTCACGGCGCGATTTGGAGTCGTCCCTCGCCCGTGGCGGGACGCATTGCGCGACACGATTGACTTGTCACTGATGGCAACGCCGACTGCACGCGCATGACAATGCATAAACCCAGGTCGATGCTGGTGACGGGCGGCGCAGGATTCATCGGGGCAAACTTCGTGGAGCACGTGTTGCGAACGGACGCGGATGTGCACGTCACGACGCTCGACGCGCTGACGTACGCCGGCTCGCTCGACAATCTTTCAACCGTGATCGACGACCCGCGCCACGATTTCGTGAAGGGCGACATCACCGATCGCGAGCTTGTCGACAAGCTGATCCGCGACCGTCCGATCAACACGGTTGTGCACTTTGCCGCCGAATCGCACGTCGACCGATCCATCTCGGGGCCAGCGGCATTCATCGAGACCAACCTGGTTGGTACATTCACTCTTCTCGAGGCAGCACGCGAGGCCTGGCTATCGAATGGGACGAAAAAAGATGTGCGCTTTCACCACGTCTCGACGGACGAGGTTTTTGGCAGCCTCCAGGAGGGCGATCCACCGTTCAGCGAGCGAACGCCCTATTCTCCGAACTCTCCCTATTCGGCGAGCAAGGCAGGGTCCGATCATCTGGTAAACGCGTACCATCACACGTATGGCCTGCCGATCACGATGACAAACTGCTCGAACAATTACGGGCCATACCAGCACGCGGAGAAATTCATTCCGACGGTCATACGATCGGCGCTGGCTGAAAAACCGATTCCGATTTATGGCGCCGGACTGAACATTCGCGACTGGCTCTATGTAGCTGACCACTGTGAGGCGATCGATACAGTCGTGCGGCGCGGCCGCGATGGACAGACCTATCTCATCGGTGGACAGAGTGAGCGCCGGAACATCGACATCGCGACTGAGATATGCGGGATTCTCGACAACCTTCGTCCGCGCGCCAGCGGAGACTACGCCGAACTGTTGACTTCGGTCACCGACCGGCCTGGCCACGACTTCAGGTACGCGATCGACTGCTCACTGATCGAGAAGGAGCTTGGCTGGAAGCAGCGGGAGACGTTCGCATCGGGAATACGAAAGACTGTCGACTGGTATCTGGCGAATCCGGCGCACTTCGAGCGCCACTCATGACCGCGGCTTTGGCGTGACACTGGCACCGGCGCTCTCTGGGTCTGTAGATTGAGCAAGGACAATGAGTTGGCACTTTCACTGCGGTTCGCCGTGAACCGGCAGGACGCTTTTTTGCGTTCCGAACCAACCCGAGTCGCATGACGTCAGTCGCCCCTGCCAAGATGTCGATCCCGTTCTTCCGGTATCCACACCTGTTCGCTCATCAGCGTGAGGATATCCTGAAGGCGATGACGTCAGTAATGGACCGCGGGGCGTTCATCCTCCAGAGCGACCTGGTGGAATTCGAGACCGCTCTTGCCGGCTTTACGGGCGCAAAGCACGCATTGGGCGTAGCGAACGGCACCGACGCGCTCATCGTTGCCCTCCGCGCCGCTGGAATCGGGCCGGGTGACGAAGTAGTCGTGCCGTCGCACACCTACGTCGCCTCCGCCGCGTCCATCCATTTCGCCGGCGCGACGCCCGTTCTGGTCGAGTGCGGCCCGGATCACATGATCGATCCGTCTGCGGCGGCCGCTGCTGTCACGCCGAGAAGTGCGGCGATCATGCCCGTCCAGCTCAACGGGCGCACGTGCGACATGGATGCGCTCCAGGCTATAGCGGACCGCAACGGACTTGCGATAATCGAGGATGCCGCTCAGGCACTCGGCTCGAGGTTCAAGGGTCGCAACGCCGGCACGTTTGGCCTGGCCGCCGAGTTCAGCTTCTACCCGGCCAAGGTGCTGGGATGCTTCGGAGACGGTGGCGGTCTCACGACCAATGACTCGACTTTGGCACGAAAAATGTCCCTCCTTCGCGACCACGGACGCGATGAGAACGGCCTCGTTATTACCTGGGGCCTGAACTCGCGTCTGGACAATCTCCAGGCAGCGGTGCTTAATGTGAAATTCCAGCAGCTTGAGTTCGAAATCGAGCGCCGCCGTGACATTGCGCGACGTTACCGCGAGGGCCTGGAGGGCCTGGAGGATTTCATTCTTCCACCCGGGCCCGACGATGACCCGGACCACTTTGATGTCTACCAGAACTACGAGGTTGAATCGGGAAGGCGCGACGACCTGCGTAAACAGCTGGAAGACGACGGTATCCGCACGATCGTCCAGTGGGCCGGCAAGCCCGTGCACCAGTTCGATGGCCTGGGTCTCGCAGATGCAAATCTCCCATATACGGACAGATTGTTCACACGTTGTTTCCTGCTGCCAATGAATACCTCGCTCACGAACGAGGAGGTCGAGTACATCTGCGACCGCATCCGGAAGTTCCATGGCTAGTGTGGACTCGCTGATCCCGCGCAACGCCGCGTCCCTCGGCATGCTCGCGAGCGCCGATCATTTCCACGAGCCTTTGGCGATTGACGCCGAGGACACGGAGGCACTTCTCGCGGGCCTCCAGCGAATGATTCTCATTCGGGTGGCCGAGGAGAAAATCGGTGACATGGTGTCCCAGGGCGTTGTTAAATGCCCCTGCCACCTCGCAATCGGCCAGGAGGCGCCAGCGGTGGGCGTCGCCAGTTACGTCAGGCAGGGTGACAGGGTGTTTGGCGCGCATCGCTCCCACAGTCATTTCCTTGCGCTTGGCGGCTCGCCTCACGGACTCCTCGCCGAAGTTCAGGGAAAGGACACCGGCGTCAGTCGGGGAATGGGCGGCTCGATGCACCTGATCGACATTCCAAACGGACTCTACGGAACGGTGCCGATCGTCGGCGCAACGATCCCTATAGCCGTTGGTGCCGGCCTGGCTGCCAAAATGGACGGCAATGGCGCGATGGCCGTGTCGTTCTTCGGTGATGGAGCAACCGAAGAAGGAGTCTTTCATGAGTCGATGAATCTTGCGGCGCTGATGAAGATTCCGGTGCTCTTCGTCTGCGAGAACAACTTTTTCTCGAGCCACCTGCATATCGCGCTTCGTCAGCCCGATGCCTCGGTGTGCCGATACGCCGAAGCGCATAGAATCGAGTGGGCCCGCGCGGATGGCAACGACCTCGCTGCAGTTCGGGCCGTGACACGCGAAGCCGTGGCGGCGATTCGCGCGGGTGACGGGCCGAGGTTCCTCGAGCTCGTTACTTATCGCTGGAGAGGTCACGTCGGCCATCGTGAAGACGAGGACGTGGGCGTAAAGCGGAAGGACGACCTTGCCGCGTGGAAGCTGCGCGATCCCATCAGCCGGCTTGCCGTTTCACTTGAGGAGATCAACGTGCTGAACCGCCAGCAGCTCAAGCAATTCTGGACCGAGGCGCACGTGGTCGTCGAGGAAGCCTGGTCCACCGCAACTCACGACGGCTATCCGCCCGCCAAGGCATTGCTCAGCCGCGTATATAGCGGCACGATGGCGAACTAGCATTGAACAAGGCCGCAGTGACGACCGGTTACGGAGCCGCCATTCGCGACGGCTTCGAGCATCTGCTTGCGAACCATTCCGAGGTATTCGCAATCGGCCAGGGCTTGTGGAGCCCGTGGTACGTCGGCAATTCGATGACGGACCTCGACAGCCAGTTCGGCCGCGAGCGCGTGATCGATACGCCTGTCTCAGAGCTTGGCTGCACCGGCGCGGCGCTCGGAGCGGCCCTTTGTGGCTATCGCCCCATAGTGATTCACCCACGTGTCGATTTCATGCTGCTGGCGGTTGACCAGATCGTCACTCAAGCCGCCAAATGGAGGTCGATGTTCGGAGGACAGGTATCGGCGCCTATCACCGTCCGCGCGATCATCAATCGCGGTGGCGAGCAGGGCGCGCAGCATTCGCAGTCGCTGCAATCCTGGTTCGCGCACATTCCCGGACTGCGTGTCGTGATGCCGTCAACGCCGACCGACGCTCGCGACCTGCTGATTGCCAGCGTCCTCTCGGACGACCCTGTACTGTACCTCGACGACAGATGGCTGTATGGACTGGAAGAGGAGCTCCCGCCGATTCAGGAGCGCAACCTCGCGAAGGAAGGGCCGCGTCTTACACGCACGGGAGCCGATCTCACTCTCGTTGGCTGCAGCTACAGCGCGCATCTCTGCCGGGAAGCTGCCGCACGCCTCAGCGCGAACGGGATCGAGTGCGACGTGATCGACCTCAGAGTTCTGAATCCTCTCGACGCGACACTGATCATCTCGTCGGTGAAGAAGACGGGACGACTGCTGGCCGTGGACGGCGACTGGCGCAGCTGTGGAATGGCGGCGGAGGTAATCGCGTCGATCGCGGAGGCGCTGGATCCACGCGTAATGCGCGCGGCCCCGCGGAGAGTAACGCTACCCGACGCCCCGGCGCCGACGAGCAATCCGCTCGAGCGTAGCTACTACCCAACCGTCGACTACATCGTACAGCGCGCCCTCGCGCTTGTGGGAGCGCAGCAAGAAACCTTCGAATGAAGCGGGCGCTGGACATCGCAGCCGCGGGCGCCGGGCTCATTTTGCTGTCGCCGCTGATCGCCGCGCTTTCGATAGCGATTTATCTGCAGGACTATCACTCTCCCTTGTACGTTGCGACCAGAGCCGGCCGCGGTGATCGCCCGTTCAGGATGGTCAAGTTCCGCTCGATGGTCATCCGGGCCGACAGCTCAGGAGTCGACTCGACGGCAGGCGACGACGCACGGATAACGCGTCTCGGAGCATTCATCCGGCGGTTCAAGCTCGACGAGCTCCCTCAGCTATGGAATGTGCTTCGTGGCGACATGTCGCTCGTCGGCCCGCGCCCGAATGTGGAGCGCGAAACCCGGCTCTACACCGCCGAAGAAAAACGGCTGTTGAGTGTCCGGCCGGGGATAACGGACCTCGCTTCCATTGTGTTCGCTGATGAAGGCGAAATTCTTCGCGGAAGCGACGATCCTGATCTACGCTACAACCAGATTATCCGGCCGTGGAAATCGAGGCTCGGCCTGGTGTACGTCGACGGGCCGCGTCGAGTC
>JALYJX010000296.1 GCA_030775065.1 Gemmatimonadota bacterium
GTACATGACCATGCGCGGCGCTGGAAACGTTGGTCCGCGCGGCGGAGGGCGCGGCGACATCCTGATCGTATTCGAAGTCGAGGAGGATCCTCGTTTCGAGCGCGATGGCGAGGACTTGTACTGTGAAGTGCTCGTCACCTACCCTCAGCTCGTGTTTGGAGCCGACGTGGAAGTCCCGACCGTGAGCTCGAGCGTCACGCTTCACGTCCCGCCGCGAACTGAAAGCGGTCAGGTATTTCATCTGAGGGGCCGGGGGCTTCCGCGCGTCAACGCGTCAGGGGTCGGCGATCTGCACATCCGGCTGCAGCTCCACACGCCTGAGACTCTCATCGAGGAAGAGGAGCGGCTGATCAAGCGGCTGGGGGAAATCCAGGTTGCCCCGCTCGAGCGCCGCGCGAAAGGATTCTGGTCGAAGGTGAAGGAATCGC
Organism: Gemmatimonadota bacterium; assembly: GCA_030775065.1. Taxonomy (GTDB): domain Bacteria; phylum Gemmatimonadota; class Gemmatimonadetes; order Gemmatimonadales; family Gemmatimonadaceae; genus UBA4720. Next base: position 429 of record JALYJX010000296.1, read on the forward strand.
TGGGCGCGTGATCTGCAGGGGACGCGGGCGGTTACACGCCTGATCTCGCTCGCGCGCCATCAGACTGGCTCCGGGTCAGCGTCGCCGGCCCCCGTCGGCGGCAAGCGGTGATCGACGCCCTCATCGCCCTTGGTTCACCAGGAATCGAGGAAACCGGTGCGGATTTTGTTGGCCACGTTTGGAAGAACGGAAGTCAATGATGGGCGAGATCGCGCGTGGTGGATGGGCTGTCGACGCCGAACACATTGAGGAGGGTTGGTGGAGCGCTCTGATCGCCAGGCGGTAGCTACGTTCTTTTCTTCCGACCGGTTCGCTGCCGGCGAGCACATCTCCCTCGGTGACGAAGCGGCACAGCACGCTCGCGTTCTTCGCATCGGCCCGGGGACGACGGTCGAGCTCCGCAATGGCACAGGCGGCGCTGCGCGCGGTGACATAACGCGAATGTCCAAACGATCCGTGATGATCGACATCGAGAACGTGTGGTCCATTCCGCCTGCTCCGGCGGTGCATCTCCTCGTGCCGGTTGCGGACCGGGACCGGATGCTGATGCTGGCGGAAAAAGCAACCGAGCTTGGTGTGGCGAGCTGGCGGCCGGTCATGTGGAGGCGGTCGAGGAGCGTCAGCGGGAGGGGCGAGGGTCCGACATTCGTTGGACGAATTCGTGCACGAATGATCTCGGCGCTGACGCAGTCCGGTGGGGGATGGCTGCCAGAGATTCACCCGTCGGCGCCCGTTAGTCGCGCCATTGCCGCTGCCCCGCCCGGCACGCGATTGCTGCTCGATGCGTCTGCGGCTCAGACAATGCTCGCGGTGGATCCTGTCTTTCCGCTCGTGATCGCTCTCGGTCCGGAAGGAGGATTGGCCGACGAGGAGCGTCGGGAGATGGTCGACGGATTCTTCATCCCCGTCCGTCTGACTTTCACCATGCTCCGTTTCGAGACCGCCGGAATCGCGGCACTCGCGGTTGCCAGGGCGATTGCGGAATCAAGAATCCAGCAACCGGTGAACACCTGATGCCTTCGAAATGTCTTTTCTGCAGAATCGTCGATGGTGACATCCCGGCGGACATAGTCGCCGAGGGTGACGATGCGATTGTCTTCCGCGACATCAATGCACAGGCACCGTCGCACCTGCTCGTGATCCCGCGGCGGCATGTGGAGTCACTCGACGACGCCGACGACGCCGTGGAGCTCGGCGAGCTGCTGCGCCTTGCGGCCGAGGTCGCGAGAGATGAGGGGTTGGCCGATTCGGGCTATCGCGTCGTGATCAACACCAATGACGACGGAGGGCAGACAGTTCGCCATCTGCATCTTCACGTACTGGGTGGCCGCCAGATGACCTGGCCACCCGGGTGACATGCGGAGCGCTTTACTTGCTCGTCTTATAGTCACTGGGGTAACTTGTTATGTCTATACACACTACCGGCGCACAAACGCCACGAAGGGGGGAAGTAGATTTTGTCGGAAGTCATAATTCATGACGACGAGAACTTTGAGCGCGCGCTCAAGCGCTTCAAGAAGAAGTGCGAAAAAGCGGGCATTCTCTCCGATCTCCGCAAGCATCGGCATTACGAGAAGCCGAGCGAGCGTCGCAAGCGCAAGCTGAACACCGCGATGCGCAAGAACCGTCGGACTCGGCGCGTCTAGCCAATGTCCGAGCTGGTGACGCGCTTGCAGGCAGATCTCAACGCGTCGCGAAAAGCGCAGGACAAGCCCGCCACTCTTCTGCTCGGCACAGTCATCTCCGATATCAAGAATCGGCGCATAGAGCTTCAGCGTGATCTCGCGGACCCTGACGTCGTGGATGTCCTGCGGAAGGGAATCAAGCGGCGGCGGGAATCGGTGGACATGTACGAGAAGGGCGGCAGGGAGGATCTCGCCGCCAGGGAACGGTCCGAGGTCGCCCTTCTCGAGAAGTATCTGCCGCCGCAGGTCGGCGAAGACGAGCTGCGCTCGGCCGTCAAATCAGCGATTGCCGGAGGAGCAGCTTCCATCGGCGCAGTGATGGGAAGCGTTGTGCCGCGGTTTAGAGGGCGGGCCGAAGGCGCCACCATAAGCGCCATCGCGCGTGAGGAGCTCGCAAAACAGGGGTGAATGTTCTTGTCGCAGCATCAAAAACCCGAACTGGCGATGACATTCGCGAGTTCGGGTTTTTGCGTTTCGGGACTGTTGTGGAATGAACGCCCATGCTCTTCGCGTAATTGAATTTCCAGCAGCGCTGGAGCTTGTCGCGGGCAAGGCGTCGTCCGCGCTCGGCGCGGAGCGTGTTCGCGAGTCGTCGCCGCAGACCGGGCGTGCGTGGCTGGACAGCGAGCACGCACGCGTCACTGTCGTCCGGTCGCTCGTCGAGAGCGACCTGCAGTGGCACCCGCAGGCAATCCCCGACATACGGGTGGCTCTTGACAGGCTTCGCGTTGAAGGTGCCTGGCTAACGGCAGCGGAGCTGCTCGCGATTTCGGGCGTGCTCCGCAGCTCCCGACTGACACGCGAGGCACTCAAGAGCGAGCAGGTACCGCCTCTCTCGCAAGCGCTGCTCTCTCCCGAGCTCGAATCGCTTTTCGCATCGCCGGCCGGCGAGAAGAAGATCGCAACCGCGATTGACGACGACGCGAACGTAAGAGACGAAGCATCGCCACAGCTGCGCCGAATTCGTCGCGAGCTCCGCGGCTCGCAGGGTGAGCTCGTCAAGCTTCTGGAGCGCCTGGTCGCGAGACTTGAGCCGCACCATCAGGTTCACGACATGTCCGTAACGGTGCGGAACGGACGCTTCGTGATCCCCGTGAGGAGAGAAGCGCGCACGACTGTCGGCGGAATCGTCCACGATACATCGTCGACCGGGGGAACTTTGTTCGTCGAGCCGCCGGCGGCGGTGGAGGCGGGGAATCGCATTCGCGAGCTCGAGGTGGAGGAGATTCGGGAGATCGACCGGATTCTCGCCGAGCTCACTGAAGCATTGAGGCCATCGCGCGATGCGATTGCGGCGACACTCGAGGCGCTCGTCGGGCTCGACAGTCTCTATGCCCGCGCACAGTTCGGAATTCAATTCGAGTGCGGAACCATCGAGCTTGGCGCGGCCGCCGATGGATTTACAATTGTCAACGGGCGACATCCTCTGCTCCTGGCGCAGGCAATTCCTGTTGTGCCATTCGATCTGACGCTGGAGCCAGGCGAAAGAACCCTGCTCATTTCCGGACCGAATACCGGTGGAAAGACCGTCCTCCTCAAGTCGCTCGGACTTTTTGCGGCGATGGCGCAATCGGGAATACCGGTGCCGGTGGGAAAGGGCTCGCGGCTCGCGATCTTCGATGAAGTCTTCGCGGATGTTGGCGACGAGCAGTCAATCAGCTCCAGCCTCTCCACCTTCAGCGCGCATGTCCGCAACCTTGCGGAGGTCCTCCGTTTCGCTACGGCTGAGTCGCTCGTTCTGACCGACGAGCTGGGCTCGGGCACCGATCCCGTCGAGGGAGCGGCCCTTGGCGGCGCGATTCTGGAATCGCTGACGCGGCGCGGAAGTCTCTCTGTAGCAACGACACATCTCGGCGCTCTCAAAGACCTTGCCGCCGAAGTGCCTGGAGTCGTCAACGCGTCGCTGCAATTCGATTCCGTCGCTCTCGCGCCGACATACAGGCTGATCAAGGGAATACCGGGTAGATCCTACGGCCTGAGCATTGCGCGGCGGCTCCAGCTTCCCGACGAGGTGCTGGACCGCGCGGAGGCGCGTCTTCCAACCGGTGAGCGGGACGTAAATGCGCTGCTCGCCGAGCTCGAAGCGCGAGAGCAACGACTCACCGAGAGCGAAAGGGAAATCGTCGCGATTGGGGACGACGTCCGTCGGCGCGCCAAACGTGTTGCGGATCGCGAGCGCGGTGTGAAAGAGCGCGAGCGTAACGCGGAACGGGATGCGCGCAAGGAAGCTAGGCGCGTTCTTCTCGACGCCCGTGGCGAAGTCGAGAACACGATCCGCGAGCTGCGGCAGAATGCGGCGGATGCCGCTGAAGAAGCAGCGCGCGAAGCGAGACGGAAAGTCGAGCAGCTTGCGGCGGACGAAGCAAAAGCCATTTCGGCGCTGGATGAAGCGGCCACCGCGGACGCTTCAACCCCGGGAGAGCGGGAATACGAGCCCTCTCCGTCGTCGGGCGCCGTGATCGAAGGTGACTTCGTGTCGGTAACGTCGATGGGAGGGCGCGTAGCGCGGCTCATGGAGTTTCGCGGCGACGATGCCATTGTGGCCATGGGCTCGGTAAAGCTCATGGTTCCACGGTCGTCGCTCGAGCGAGCGCGAGCGCCCGAATCCGGCGAGCGCGTACAGGTCGCCATCAAGGGCGACGTACCCGAGCTTCATGTAAGCAGCGAGATAGATCTGCGTGGAATGCGCGCTGCAGAAGTAGACGATCTGGTCATGCGATCCGTGGATTCAGCGGTTCGCGCGGATCTGAAAACGCTGCGTTTCATTCACGGGAAGGGAACCGGAGCGTTGCGGGAGCGTGTTGCCGAGATGCTCCGGAAGGAGAGTCGCGTCTCGAGCTTTCGGCTTGGCGCCTGGAACGAAGGAGGAGCCGGAGTCACCGTGGTAGAGCTGGCATGATCCCCGACGAGACCGTCGAACAGGTTCGCGAGGCAGCGGATATCGTCGGAATAATCGGCGAGTACGTGCCGCTGAAGCGCACCGGTGCCGATTTCCGCGGACCGTGC
>JALYJX010000297.1 GCA_030775065.1 Gemmatimonadota bacterium
CTGAGCCCGCTGGCATAGGTCTAGGACGACTGCTTGGGAGCCGCTGCCGGCCGAACGTGAGTTGTCACCGCGCCCTTCCAATGTCAGCGTCATCGTAGGTCGGGTATCTAGGCAGTTTCAGCCGGCTAAAACATCTTGACCGGAGGAGAGCATGGCGCACCCGAGCAGGTTCTTGCAGAGACTCGGAAAATCGTTGCGAATGATTCCGCTGGTATTGGTTACTGCATCCACTCCTGTTATTTCAGGGTGCGGCGAAAGTACAGGCCCCGGAGGTTGCTGCAGAGTCTGCAGAGAAGGTAAGCCGTGTGGGGATTCGTGCATCAGCAGGAGTGACACGTGCCGTGCAGGGCCGGGTTGCGCGTGTTCGGGTTGATCAGCTGGCGCAAAGGCGAGGGAGCGATCTCCTCTCGTCACGCCGCCCAGCACTGAAAGTCCCTGAGTTAGAGCGAGATATCTCCGCCACGATCCTTCTTCCGAAGACGCGCAAGTATTGCTTCAGCTTCCTTCGTTCGGCCCCCCTCGAGTTCTTCATCGCGAGCTGCCGACTTCCAAGCGTGTCTCCCTTCATCGTCGATCGGCACCCTGATCACTGCTCCCTCGCGCTGGCACTCCGGGGAGAGGTCAGCGCGTCTCACGTCTATTGACGCGCCTTTTTCGTCAACCAAGACAAAAACATCTCCTTCGCGGCGATCGACCACAAAAAGTGCTTGAGTCCTCATTATCGTCTCTCCTCCAGTTGAGAGGATAGGCCGGTGCGCATCGTCACCTTACCGTCGGCACGAGCCTGAACCTCAAGAGTTCCATCCCGATCAGTTCTGAAAACTCGTGAGTTGATCGACTTCCAGTACGACAGGGTCCGGGGCGATGGGTGTCTATAGGTATTTTCGGCACCGACTGAGATCGCCACGATTTCGGGATGCGTAGTTCTCATCCATTGCCGAGTAATGCCGTTAAAACTTCCATGATGCGCCGCTTTCAAGAAGGTAACCTTGGGAATAGTACCTTTGCGAAGCCAGGACAGTAGTTCAGGCCGTTCGGAATCGCCGCTATATAGTGCCCTGAACTGGCCGTATTCGATTATCACACCGACAGAATTGTTATTCTGCGTTCGGTCGAATCTCGGAGGTGGTAGGATGCGCAGAGTAACTGACCCTAGCGTGATAGTCCTGGCCGTAGCATTCAGATACTGTAGTTCCGGCTCTCGCTCAAGTGCTGTCAGCGTCCGGCGATAGATACTCGTTGTGTGTGAGACTCCGTTGTCGAGGTATGCGCGCACAACCAAGCGTGAAAACACCTCAGGCATACCACCTATATGGTCTGCATGGTTGTGCGACGCGATGACCAGATGAAGTGTGTCGATTCCCTCATTTGCCAGCAAGCGAGCTACTTGAGTAGCGTTTGGGCCCGCGTCAATCAGTACGCGGCGTCCGGCAGGCGTTGTTATCAGTGCCGCATCACCCTGACCCACGTCGAACTGACGAATGACTAGACGGTCGCCTACGGAATCCGCGTGTTGAAAGTGCTCAACCTGGGACGGACGATGTAGTGCCGGCGTGGCTGCATTTGCGAAGCCTAGTAAACCTGCTAGCCCCAGGCTTACCAGACCAAGATTCAATCTGCTTCGCATGTCTACACGATGCATGTCAGATCCGTTCTGACACTGACGTGCTTGCGGCCCGGCCGAGCGGGGCCGAGCAGCTTTGATCGGCGTCTTGCGAAATCCGCACAGTGCAATGTTCTCCTCACGCGAATGCGCCTCTCGGCGCACACAACCTCAGTCAGACACCCTCCTCGACTTCTCTTGCGGAATCAACAGCCCAGTGCAAACGTACACCGCCTATCGGGGATGACGAGCCCGTCATGTCGGTGATCGAGACGCATAGCACGGTCGGTCTTGATCGGAACGCACCAGACTGGACAAATCAACAACCATACACGTTGACGCAAAGGGTAGGTAATGCCGGTCGTGATTCCTGAAGACAGCCCGATTCGAGTTTACTTCACCCAGAGGCTGATTGACACGAACCCGGCTGGCTGGGTCCGCGATGTTGTGCTGCTCGCTTCAGAGGGTAATCTGGGCCCGACTGGCTTTCAGGACGCGATAGCGCAACATGGACTAACGAAAGAACAGGGTCTCAGAAAAGCAGCGTTGGATCTGATTCTCGACTTTATCGCTTGGGCTCTTGAGCGCGGCACCATGACTCCCGGAGTGCTCAAACAAGTCGATGAACTGAAGAGGTTTATGGACGTGCGGGAGGGAGAATTTTTTGCGTTCCGGCCCGTAGAAGTGGCGACGCTTCTCACGTCGCAACTCGACCGAATTCTTCAAGACCTTACCATCGACGGTGCGGAGGATCTCTATCAGGTTGAGCTCCAGGCTGCGTTTGATCTAGGATACGATCAATATTTCGCCCTGACTCGGCGAGCCTTCGAGGCAGCAATGGAGGATTGGCGCCTGCAATTCGAACGCGCCATCGAAGGCCGGGACACTGCGGCGGTGATCATCCTCGAGCGCAAAGGACGTGCTCTGGAGCCAGTGGTAAATCTTGCATTGGCTCAACCGAGAAGCCTTGGTGCTCTGTATTGATTTAAGGTATTGTGATGCATGAATTCGGAGGGCCCACGCACCGAATCGACTGTTGCGCGGATCGTACTGTGATGGTGCAAGTAGCTCCCGCTAACTCACGCGCGAGCCTAGACCCGCTCTCAATTCTTGTCGAAGCAGCCCGACTTCCTTCTCGAGGCGATCCAACGCTGCCCCGTTGTCCGACGCCGGGCTCTTGACGAACCACGACGCGATCAATCCAGTCAAGGCGCCGAAAAGACTAATTCCAACCGTCATCAATACTCCAGCCACGACACGTCCTTCCGGGGTTACCGGGTATTTATCGCCGTAGCCAACCGTGGTGATCGTAGACACCGCCCACCAGAGAGCATCGCCCCCCGATTGTATGTTTCCGCCAGACGCCGCCTCAATTATCAGAATGGATATGCTGGACAACATGATGGTCAGGAAGGAGATCAAGAACACTCCCGCAATTGCCGTTTCGCTCCGATGAAGTTTGTAGGTGTGAACGATCGAGACCAGGCCCCGTGTAGCGCGTAACACTCTTATCAAGCGGAACACGCGAATCAAACGCCCCCAACGAAGTACATCGACCGCTGGAATGCTCGTCACAAAGTCTATCCAGCCCCACTTCAAAAACTGGAGCTTATTCGGGGCCGTCCAAAGCCTGTAGAAAAAATCCCCCATGAAGATTAGACATGCTACCGTGTCGCCCATGTCGAGCAGAGAGCGAACCTCTGCAGATAGGGGGAGGACTGCTTCTGCTGCGAGCGCGAGAAGAACAAAACCGCTGAGAGCAACTATCAGGAGGTCGCGAGGACGCAAACTGGATTGCTGGTCACCCATGCTGTAGCCCCTGGTTAGGTGTGAAGCCACGAACCGAACGAAGGCTCGTGTTACTCGTGGCTAGTCCTGCAGCCCATTCACGCCCTGTAAAGGCCTGAGTTCGCCTTTCCGGTCGCATAGAAACACTCCCCCCAACGATTTGAACGACGACGACGGATCGACGGCGTCGAGATTCAGACTCACCATCGGCTGACGACTCGTCTGTAAATGAAGCGCGACGAACTCCCTGTGATGACCGGTAGCTGGATCGATATCGCTCGCTAAACCGAAAGCTTCGACCACATCGACAGTTTCCAGAACGCGAAGCGTTTCATGGATGAGGCGCAACGCGATTCCGGTGCACAGATCGCTGTAAAGGCCAACTCGATCACGCTGCGCCATTTTCCGCGTCGAGAGTTTGCCAGTCTTTGTCAACTGGGTCTTGTCCTCAGGAATCTCACCTAGAGCTGGAAGTAGGAACTCGACTCTCACATCGCAGGCCGAGGTCATTTCGAGCTCGAGCACCAGAGGTACCGGGAGCGGCTCATTCTGCAACTCCGCTTCGAGAACACCGGAAAGTACGTCCAGATCCCCAGCCGCTGGCGCATCTCTGATCTGCGCTATGCGGGATTCCTCGGCGAGCCACTCTCCTCTTTGGCGTTCTATCTCAGAGGCGTGGATGCGCTCAAGCCTCTCTCGGTCTTGAGCAAGCTCATGACGCAGAGTCTGGGTGTGCGCCTCTGCAATCGTGCGACGGAGCTGGACGGCTCGAATAAGCCAGGCACAAGTCAAAGCAACTCCGAGCCCAGCCAACATCCGCGTCGGAGTGCCGCCCCAGACGAAGGCGGGAATTGCGAGGGCACCAACTCCAATAAGCCGGCCGACAATCGGTACATCGCGCGCAGCGGCCGCGCGACTGACCTCTTCAACGTTCTGCTCGGCGAATGATGGCAGACGTGCGGGGACAAAATCTCCACGAGTTGCCCATATCCGCGACCATTGGTATTCCTCGCGGCTGCGATTTGCTAGGACGCTACGGAGTTCGAGCAATCGGGCTTCGTGCTCCGCGTGTTCCTCTGCGGCCTCCAGCCGCTCTTGGGCGCGCTGAGCTTCGCGTGCAGCTTTCAGAGTGCGATAAGTTCCCCGGGCTTCCGATCTCGCTTCGGTTCGCGTGAGTCGCTGTCGATAGCTTAGGCCGGTGCCGGGGAGTCCTGTATTAAGATAAGTGCCCCTTCGGCCGATACTCATGCTCGCTCCACGCGGGCCTAACGTTGCGGATAGGCCGCTTCGACTCAAATTGAGGCGAAGGCCAGGAGCAATCTTGATCGATCGGCGGAATCGTAAGCCCATCGTTTCCCCATCAGGGTGGATCGTTGACTTGCTGCAACGTCAATGAGGCTGACAATTGTCAGATGCAGTGGCCCGTGTAGCACCGTGCATCGGCGAGGGCGGTAAATGGCAGACCTAAACTGTGGCAAATGCGGGCAGGCAACAAGCAACCTGGCGGCGCGATGCCACCACTGTTCCAACAGGCTGCCGGCGACGGATTTGCCCCCGGTTCCGATCCCGAGGTATGCCAAGGTTATCCCCTATTTGTTGATTGCCTACATGGGATCACAAGGAGTGCCGGCCGCGGCGGATGCACTAGGACGACACAATGCAGCCGTCGAGGCCGAGCGCGTTGCGAAAGTGCGCGCAGCTGAAGTGGCAAGAGCCTTGGAG
>JALYJX010000298.1:0-3715 GCA_030775065.1 Gemmatimonadota bacterium
GTTTGGTGGTCAGACTGTCGCATATGGAGACCAACCTATGTCAACGACTACTGCTGCAGTTCCTGTTACTCGCTCTATCATCTAGGTGGGGATGGATGTGCACAACGAGTCCTTCACTCTGGCCGTCCTCCCAGCGAACGCCAAGATGCCGACGCGTGTCGACCGCTTCCCGAACGATCTTCGCTTGGCGGCAGCGGAAGCGGCTGCCGCGGGACCGGTGAAGGTCGTTGCCAGATTGTCGTTAATGGTGAATGATTGTCCCTGACTCTGGATCAGAAGAGTCCTGGTTCAAGTCCAGGAGGGGCAGTCGAAAGCCCGGCAATCACTTCGGTGACGCCGGGCTTATGTGTTCTTCGACCGCTTTGTCGCTTTCTTGGTCCGTTTAGCACCTGCCTAGGTTGCAGAACGGAATCCAGATCTTACGAGTATCGAGATGGCGTGTTGATTAAGGCCAGTAAGTAAGAGCCAGGCGGCAACGGCGACGGTTCATTTCGGATGGAGGCACGCGTGGACCCGAACCTAGAAAGTCTTTTCGGCGTCTGGGCGCAGCCTCTCAGCGAGACAGAAGACGAAAAGTGTGAGAACGCGGTCGGCATGGTGAAGAAAGCGAGTGCCGCCTCCTCGGCCCTGAATGGACGTACGATCCGCGTTTTCGCGCAGGGCTCCTATCGGAACAACACCAATGTTCGAGCCGAGAGCGACGTTGATGTCGCAGTGTGCTGTTCAGACACCGTGAATCTGGATTTCACATTCTCTCCCTCGCTGGACAAATACAAAGTCGGATTCAGTGATGCCACTGACACGGCACAACAGCTTCGAACCGAAGTCGGCGAGGCGCTGCGCTCGTACTTTGGACGCGACGGAGTCTCTGAGGGAAATAAGGCATTTGATGTTCATTCAAACTCCTATAGGGTAGATGCTGACGTGGTTCCTTGTATCGAGCATCGGCGATATACCTCTGAATACTCTTGGGAAACTGGAACGGCGCTCTACCCGAAATCCAGCATAGCACCGATCATCAATTGGCCTGAGCAGCATTACGCGAACGGCGTCGCAAAGAACAACGCCACTGGCTACAACTTCAAACGACTAGTTCGGATTGTGAAAAACATCCGCAATACAATGGGGGACGAAGGAATACCTGAAGCGGGACCGATCCCCTCGTATCTCATCGAATGCTTGGTTTTCAATGTCCCGAACGTTGGCTTCCTCCATCCGACTTACTCTGCGGATGTCCGGTACATCTTGAGTTATTTGTACGCTCAAACCTCGACTGACGCCGCGTGTCACGAGTGGGGAGAGGTTAACGAGCTGAAGTACTTGTTCCGGATGTCTCAGCCGTGGACGAGAGTGGGGGCAAACGCGTTCTTGGCGCGTGCAATGAATCGGCTCGCGATCGCGACGTGAAGGCCAGTCGTCTCGCGGTAACCGTGTTGGTTGGTATTTCCGCGCTGGCATGGTTTCTCTTGCTGCTATCTACGGGACTTGAAGTCCCAATCGGTTTTTTTTCTCCGTTGGGCAAGGTTGTAACGGGAATCATTTTGTTGTTAGCCGCCTTTGATAAATGGTTATGGCGGCTGCTTCCCTCTAACCTCATCAAACGACCGAAGGTGTATGGAACATGGCGCGTAGCACTCAAATTCAATTGGATTGATCCAACCACCGGAGCGGTTGTCGATTCACGCAATGCATTTCTCGTAATTCACCAAACCTTTTCTGCAGTCGATGCGCGGTTGCTTACGGCCGAATCGAAATCGCACCAGCTATCGGCGCAGCTTGTCCCTTCTACGGACAATGATGAATACCTACTGGTCGCGGTCTATAGAAATGAACCGAAACTCCTCATACGCGAATTAAGCCCGATCCATTTCGGCGCGTTGGTCCTTCGCATTCCGGCCGCACCGAGCCGAACACTCACGGGCGAATATTGGACCGACCGCTTGACCTGCGGGGAGCTTTCCGGACGGGACCGTGATGGAAAACGCTTTTCTACCTTCACCGACGCGGAGGCGCATTGGGTGAAGAAAGCCACACCGCGCGCATGAAGCGTTTCTTACCCCGTCCAGAGCAAATTTGAATTACCAACGCGCTGACGGACCGCAGATTCGGGGATCTTCCATGCTTTCGCGCTAGACCGCGATGATCGGGGGCCGTTTGTGGGGCCGTTTCTCACGGCAGGGTACGGCAAAGATGTCGGGGAAGTCCGGCGCCGACGCTCGGTTTCCCTCGGAAGTACGGCAGATTGTTGTTAAAGGTGGATGCTGCTCGCTGACTACGGATCAGAAGGTCAGGTTTCGGCCGCGATCCCAACTCGCGCGAGAAATAGAGACCTCATATCCTCATCCTGCTCTCGGAGAAGGAGCAGCGCTAAAGCGATTTGGGGGCATACCGAAGATCCGCCCCGTCGATTCGCTTTGTAGGGTCAACTGTGACAGTCAAAGCCGCGGTTGACCCATCTCCACCTCGAGTCCGCGAATGGTAAGCCACATAGACGACTTGATCCGACACGACCCCGAGTCGACGTCGATCGATTTCAAGCGTGAACACTATCCGAAACAAAGGCATTTCGAGCTCGTGAAGGAGGTCCCTTTCGATGGCGAATGCCCACGTTGAAGGCGATCGCTACATCGTCATCGGCGTTCACAAGCCACCTGGCGGCAAGGTCGAGTTCGTGGGCATCGATCCCGACACTATGCCTGATGCCGCGAATTACCAGCAGCTAATTAACGAGAACATCGAACCGCACATCGACGTCAGCTTCGTGCCTTATGAATTTGACGGCATGACGTTAGGAATATTCCAGATATCGAACTGCAGTGAACGGCCGTGTGCGATGCGGAAAGATCTGGGGCCACTCCGCCGCGGGGAGATCTGGATCCGCAAAGGCACTACACAGATGATCGCCCGCCGTGAGGATCTGGAACTGATCTATAATCGCGGCACTCCGCTTCCGGCTTTGGCGGGCACGTCACTGTGACTTTCGCCGGGCAAGCGGATCCGCAGAAGCCATTGCTCGTTCACGCTCGCGATTTCTGGTTGCCGTCCGAGCGCGCAGATAGAGATATCAGGGCGGTATTGCAGGCGAGGCAAGCCGCCAAGCATGGGGCTGCGTGGATTCCACGCATCAGACCCCTGGGCTCGTTTGTCCCCTACGACGAGCGATCAACAGAAGATCTTCGCGATTCCCTGAAAACCGTTGGAGAGGATCACGAGGAACTAGACCGCTGGTACTTGTCGGACAAACAGGCAGAGTCGCTGAACTTCTTGCTGCCGAACACAGCTGATGAGTATGTCGACGATGCGAGGTTCGAGGTTGTTTTCCCACAGACGCAAGGCGTCCTGATAGCGGACGAAGAAGCTCCGGAGCCGATCTACGATTGGATGGGCCGTCGGCTGTCGGTCACCATGGGCACGCTTGGCTATCCAGAGGTCTCCTATCGTCAAGGATTGACGTTGATATCGGACAATGTTGGAAACCTCCGGCATCAAGTGCCAACGCTCGCGTTCGCCACGCCCTTGAGAGTCTGTTTCCGAGAGAAATCGGCTGGCAGTGCGATCGAATTGAAATGGTCCCTCTTTGGTAAGAACCTTCGAAGCCCCCTCTCTGGCACGCTCTCAATTTCCGTAGATGTGAACACCACTCAGGTGCCCGACCCTGAGTGATCGACGGATGGTAGCGCGCGATCACGCGGAAAGGGGCGCGTCGGCATTTGAG
>JALYJX010000298.1:3725-5105 GCA_030775065.1 Gemmatimonadota bacterium
CGCGAACGCTGTGCGCTATGCCGCTCTCGAGCTCAGAATGGCACTGGAGGAGATAGCCTATGCCAAGCTTCGCGTGTATGCCCAGCGAATCCCGCCGACCGTTCTAGGGACTTGGCAGCCGCCGCAAGCTATGAAGGCGCTACTTCAATTCGAGCCGGGGGCCATGAGCAACTCGCGCATTCGCTTCGGCGCTCAGCCCGCACCAGGAGAACCGCCCACGCAATGGACGGATCTCGGCGAGCAACGATCCTTCAACTTGACCTGGCTAAGAAAGGTCTATCACAAGCTCGGCAGTATGCTGCATGCAGGCCCGCGAATCGAGCCCGACACGACTACCCGCAGCAAAACGGCCGAAATTGAGCATGACGAATTGATGAAGGTTCTCGAGCAGGTGGAGCACGTAGCAGGCTCATCTGTGAGCTTCACAATGGCGCGCGTCGTAAACTTCGACTGCATAGCGTGCAACTCACCAGTAGTCTGCAATCAGGAGGCGGTGAAGATCAGTGGCATCGCTACGTGCCTCTCGCCAAGCTGCGGCGCCGAGCACTTCGTCTATCTCGGATCTGAATCTGAAGACCAAGTGGAAGTTTATCTCGCGGCAACAGAGTTCGAGTGTATGGTACCGGACTGCAACGGGTCCGCGGTAATAGAAAATCGGAAGCTTGCGATGGGGTTGACGTTCAAGTGCGCGCAGTGTGGCACATCACACCAGTTCATTAAGGGGGGATACGCACTGACTGACGATATCAAGAAGGCCGAAGCAGCCAATACAAAAGCCTCTTAGCGGATTCTGGTTTCCACTATTAAGGTGAGAAACAGGGGGTGCTCCTGCTCTTGGAGCAGGAGTCTTGAAACTATCTCGCAGAGCGTAAAATTGCGGGTTCGAGAATCGCGAGGTGAGTTTCGAGGTGTGTTTCCGGGGCGCAATAACGACAATGTTGTAACTCCGTCCTCCGGATTTGGGAAAGTTAGGGCGTATGTTCACACGCACCCTCTTAAGCCACGGGAGGCAATGAACTGCCCAACAATCCCATACAGGTACTGCGGCCGAGGGCCTAAGTGAGGACGATTACAAGGCTATGCGAATAGTCAACAAGAACATCACGGACAATTACTCGGCCGATGGCTGGGTTCTGGTGCCGTGGTATGCCATGGATCCGTCGCTGGCGGCTTCACGGCGCGGTGTCGAGGCGCCTCAGATGAGGACCCGGTTCACTCAGAAGCCGACCAGCTCTTCCGCGAAAGCAATCGATCGCGGCGGCTGTAGAAGTGTTGATCGGCCGACCTTCACAGGTTCGGAAGCCGTAGCACGATACGGCCTTTCTCATCGAGGAACTCGAGGCGCGGCACGTCGAGAGAGTCCACCAACATCCTGATGCG
>JALYJX010000299.1 GCA_030775065.1 Gemmatimonadota bacterium
GTTCCTAGTCTACGACCCGGATGCCACGATCACAGATGATGAGTTCCGGCGTGGTTTTGAAGCGAAGGGCAGATGCACTGTTCGTATCTTACGCTGACCGGAGATCGCTAAGAGGCAAAACGGGCAGAGCGACATTCCGCCCTACCCGTTCTGTTGTGCTGCACGGTTCAGTTGCAACGCAAAGCGCTGAGGCCAATTAGGAGGTATAAGACCAACTTCTCAACGTTTACGCTCACATTGATCACTGCCCGGACCCGCAAAGGGCGGGTGGAAGCCACGGCAGCACTTGAGACTACATCTTGAGACTTACAGCGAGACAGCGAACAGCATCGCGCGCGAAGCATCGCATTTCCTTGGGACCTTTGACAGCCCCGTTTGCTTCTACCGGACGGTACTATACGGCTGCTACACTGTCAATGGCATTCCGGAATAAGAGACCACCCAAGTGACAGTCTCGAAGGCGCGTGGACGAAAATCGAGTACAGGATTGCTGCTTTTTCGTCGCTTGAGCGGTGCCACGGAAGTGCTCCTCGCCCACCCTGGCTCGCCCTACGCGGCACACCAGGATGTGGGAGTATGGACGATTCCGAAAGGCTCTCCTCATCCAACGGAAGATCTCCTCACCGCGGCGCGTCGGGAGTTCTTGCAGGAAACGGGGATTGTGGCGGTTGGTCCCTTCTTACCGCTAGGACCGATACAGCAGTCCAAGAAGATCGTCATCGCCTGGGCGTGGGAGGGCGATGCCGATGCGGAAGCGACTGTCAGCGAAAAAATGCGCACACATTTACGGCGAGGCTCAAGGCGTTTGGTCGAGCATTTTGAAGTGGACCGTTGTCAGTGGTTTTCAATTCCGGAGGCCCGGGAGCGCATCGTTCCAGCGCAACGCACGTTCCTCGACCGCTTGGAAATGCACCTCTTAAGCGCAGGAATTTCGGACCAGTAGGGCACCAGTAACTGTCGAACTATCAGGAGGGACTTTTCCTCAGCGAGAGATTGACGCCCCGGGACAAGCGATGAGTATCGCTGGACGTTGAAGTCGCCGTGTCCCCCCTGCTAGCGGTTGGAAGCGAAGGGATACCAGGTCAATCCGACTCGGAAGCGCGTTCCAGTCGCGTCGGCCTCTTCATAAGGAACTTCGTCGCCATCGATTTCCAACGTGTCGAATCTCCCAAAGGACAAAGAAAGACCGACATCCAGCGCGAGTTTTTGCTGAAAGTAGTAGTTCAGCCCGCCGCCAAGTGTAAACGCAGGGCCGGACAATTGGATGTCGACGCCTTCGACCGTTGTTTCAGCTGCGCGACCGGTTAGCGCGGCCTCGATGTAGGGAATCGCCTTCCGCGTCTCTGATCTGAAGTTCAGTCTGGCGCCGAGGTCGGCCTGCGCGAGGGTGTAATCTCCTGAAATATCGGGATCGCGTATGTCGACGCTCGCCCCATCGATTGTGAAAAACGCCGAGAACATGCGAGTGAATCCGTAGCCGATGGTCAGGCCGCCTCCGCCGCCCGACTCGACCTCTTCGTCCTCGAACTCGAGCGAGGCTCCCAGCAGGTGAGGTGCAAGGAAGAAACCTTCGGTGATAGACGAAACCGCCCCTCCGTCCTCGCTCCCCGTAGTTCGTCCAGTTTGGCGAGCTCGGTTACGCGCGGGAGGACTCGGAGACAATGCCACTATCCTGCTCGCGTTCGCCTGCGAAAGTCTGATTAGCCCCGTTCCCGGTCGAATTGCTACGACCGCATCCCATGTGTAGGCGTTCCCGTCCCATTCGTAGGGATCTGGCGTCACCAATCGGTAGGTGCCAGGGAAGACCCACGTGCTGGCAACTCCGGCATCGTCGCTGCGAATTGAAACTCGGTCACCGTTCTCGGCGACTACAAGGAACCGCAACCCCGAAACAGGATGACCGAACGAGCCCGATTCCCCTGTGATTGTAACGATTACTTTTGCGTACACCCGCCCGCCCGGGTCTCGCTCGCCTGGCGAGGGTAACTGGGCATCAGCAATCCCGCTGAACAACGTGAGGCCACCACACAGGCCGACAATAACGCTTCGTGTGCTTCTCATCCTCGTCCCTCACAGTTTTCGAGAGTGCGCCGCAGGCCAGAGGCCAACCATACACCGTGCCTCTGACGCTCGCTATCCTCGCTTTCCTTGGGCGATTCTCTCCCGTCTTGCATCGGGCGAAGCGTCCGTGACCGCGCTCGCCGCTCCGTTCAGGATGAGCCAGCCCGCAATCTCTCACCACTCCCTCGGCTGTCTTAAAGGTCTTCAGCGCGCGTCGGGCCTTGCGTCGTCCCGATCCGGAATGATCCTGTCGCCCACTATCGAGCGCTGAGGCCGATCGGGAATGATCCTCTCCGGATCGTCCGGGGGCTCCGGCCTGTCCGCGAGCACCCTGTCGCCCGTCGTCATCGGCCGCCCGGTCTCTCCAGTCGGAGCATCCGTAATGAGAAGCTCCCGGAACAGAGCCCGATAATGGACCATCGCCTTTCGAAGCTCTTCCGTATTTGCCTGGCCTTTCGCGTCGCGTTCGGCGATATCGTGCGCCGCGCGATACTCGCTCACCACCTGCGGATGATTCACTGATACGTCCGACGCCCGCTGCCCGAAGTCGGCAACAGGGTAGCCGCGCACCTGCATCAGATTGGCGACCAGACGGTCAGCTTCTTTCACCGCGGCGCGCGGGTCGTCAACGAAGCGTGCCTGATCGGCCTGCCAGCTCTGCTCGAATCGACTGCGATCCGCCGCACTCAGGGGCTGAATTCTCAGCTCCTCGACGCGCTCGATGCGCTTGTTGAGATCAGCCTCTGCTTTTCCGCGATCCCTCATCGATTTCACAGTCCGGTCGTACTCGGGGCCGAACTTCTCGTGAAGCGCTCTCGTGCGGCGCTGCGCGATGATGATCACCACGACAGCCGCCAGAGCAACGAGGACGAGTATTCCAATCAGGGTGGTGCTCATGAACTCCTCCGGTGCAATTCGGAGCTTCTGAGCGCACGGAAGGTGCCAGCATGACCTAACATCGAGGGGCCGGCGGGGGAGAGGCCTCCGCTCGAGTCGGGCTACTCCTTCGTGTACAGATGCTGCGCCGCGTCCATCGCCAGCTCCTCGTCAAGTCGCGGGTCGCGCCCCTCGTAGGTGCACCGCGCCAGCACATGCTCGACGATGAATCGCGGGTGGAAGCGCGCCATTTTCACCTTACCCCCTCCGTAGAGACGCGCCATCACGTTCCGCACGATGTCAGTATCCCACGGAATTTCATTCGCCTGGCAGACTCGGCGGAAGATCTCGACATACTCGTCGGACGTCGGAGGCCCGATATGGAAGTTGTAGGGGATGCGGCGCATCATCGCCGCATCCAGAATCTTGCTCGGCGTAAGATTGGTCGAGAAGATCACGAGGCCGTCAAACGCCACCGCAAACTTCTTTCCTGTGTGCAGGGTCAGGAAGTCGATGCGGTTCTCCAGAGGGAGCACCCAGCGGTTGAGAACCTGCTCGGGCCGCGCGATCTGCCGCCCGAAATCGTCCACAACGAACACACCGCCGGTCATCTTCGTGTGCAGCGGCGCTTCGTAGTAGAGGCCGACCGGATCGTACTTCAGATCGAGCATGTCCATAGTCAGCTCGCCGCCTGTCACGACGATCGGCCGGGAGCACCGGACCCACCTCCGATCCTCCGATGATACCTTCGCCTTGACGAAAGCGGACCGGGCTTCGCTCGCAGGTACTCCGTTGACACCCTTCTCATGGTGCAGCGCGGGATCGAAGATTTTGATCACTTCGCGCTCGACCTCGATCGCATACGGCACCCACAGCGATTGCTTGAAGCTCCTGGCGATCGCTGTCGCGATGGACGTCTTGCCATCACCCGGCGGGCCGTAGAGCAGCATGCCGCGACCTGCGTTGATGGCCGGCCCCAGGCGCGCGATGAGATCCGGTTCAATCACAAGTGCCGACAGGCTTGCGGCGATTGCGTCCTGATCGACACGGTCGTTGGTGATGTGCTGGCGCTCGACCTGCGCCTGCCACGCGGCAAGCGACACCGGCGCCGGGCCGGTGTAGAGGGCCTGCTTGAGTCCTTCCTGCACCCACTCACGCCCGACCGCCGAAACGGCGTACCGCAGGTCGAGCTGTCTGCCCGAGGATTCAGCTCCCAGGGGCTCGAGCAAGCCGCGCGAGCGCAAGCGTTCCAGGATATCGCGCACGATCGGCACGGGCAGGCGAATTATATCGGCGACCTCCGTAGGCGTCTTCAGCCCATGGGCATACATCACCCGCAGGGCCAACCCCTGAAGGAACGCCTCGTCGAGGCCCGTGTCGGCAATGGTTGCGATTCTCGGAGGACCGGTCTCCAGAAATGCCTCGAGCTGCTCGCGCTCGATGCGTCCGAGGCCGACCAGATTGTCCCCCAGCGTACCCCCCAGCTTTCGCTGGCGGGCTAGCGCCATAACAACATCATCTTCAGTTACCAGCTTGGCCGCTACAAGCGTTTCGCCAAGAGGCATGCCAGGCAATCCTCCATTTCAGGAATCTTAAAATTAGGTGGTAAACAGGTAAAGCGCCCGCCTTTTTAGCGGGGCCGAGGGAGCCCAACCTTCCGACTGCCTGGACATAGGTCCACCTTGATCGACTGTCGAGTAATCGTCGCGCAACCGGACCGCGCAGGTGCGCGATCAACCTCGGTTGACTACCTGTTGGCCTCTGGAGGCTCCTACTGCTGCACATTGTGGTCCCGTGCGAGACTGGGAATCCGGTTTCGTAGGCTGCCTCTTGCGAAGATATATCGTCAGATATAACTTCACGCCGCTAAGATATATCGCCAGTAGTATCGGAGAGCGATCAGTCGCTCCCATCGCTGGCTAAACCAGAATAGCGGGGATGAGTCAATGCGACACGGACACTGCGGGACAGGTTATGGCTGGGCGTTCTCGGTTAGACCCGAGAACTTTGGATTCGACCCCGGCGCCTTCTGGGCGGGCCGCGGCAAATCACGGGGCGGCCCATTTGGCGGTGCCCGGATGTTCGACCAGGGCCATCTCAAGTTCGTGATTCTCAGGCTTCTCG